>JBFIDQ010000027.1:0-15333 GCA_041603795.1 Chlamydiales bacterium | reverse complement strand
TCGTTAGAATCGCAAAGCCCGGCTCCTTTCCCGGCTCCTTTCCCCGCGGCTCCTTTCCGCTGCGTAAGGAACTAAAATTCAAAGGAATGATCATCAGCGACTCTCTAGTGATGGCTGCCATAGCCCAGGGACCTGATGATCTTCCAGGAGTCGCACGTCGAGCCGTCGCAGCAGGCTGCGATCTGCTTGTTCTAGGCGGCCGCGCATCCCTAGACGGTGCTAGTGGCGCATGGGAGTGTACTCCAGAAATCGTGCAATCGCTCCAATCTGCTGTCCAGCCGTACCCTTGAAAAGCGCCCCTACTCCACGTGGCGGTAGCCACGACATGTCGTGGCTACCGCCACGTGGAATTCGGACGCTGCATATTGACTTGAGTCATCTCCCTCAATACACTGCAAAACAGGAGATACTATGAAATATTTTACTCAACTCGTGGCGCTTTTCCTTGCCGTGACCTCACTGGCTCACGCCAGCACCTCTTACGATCCAATAAATCTCTCGGCCGAGTGGTGGAGCAGCTTTATGGAGGCCGAGGAAACGCGTCAGGATAATATCGCCGATTTCCAGACCCATCTCGCTCAGATCGAAGAGCAGTTGACCGTAGAACAACGAGAGAAATTTGACGGAACGTTGGAACGTATTCGTCTGAATCTACGCGCCCTTCCTGGCGCGCTCGATAAAGCGGCACCGACTCCATCACTGTTTCCAGAGTTGAAAGAGTCCTATTCCATTGATGAACTTCTCCAGCTCTATCAGGATCATCGGGATCTGCAGTTAGAACTTCGAGAGGATGAAGAAAGTCTAACTGCCTTCACTCGCGCCATCGCAACCGCCCAAGGTCAAATCGACCGCCTGCTAGTGGCCTATAAGGATAGTGAGGAGGGGTCGTTACAGCGACTTGAGCTCGGCTTGGAACGCATAGCAAGTCGACTTGCCCTTCTTGTGACTACCGAGCAATTGCGTGTGCAAAAGGCAGCCTTGCATAACATTGAGAGCCTTGTTGAAGCTAAGGGCGAAGTACTGGAGCAAGCAAGAGAGAGGCTTCGTCCAGATCCTGACTTTCTAACAAACTACGACTCCCTGCTTCTCGGGCAGCAGACAGTTGTCGATCAAGCTGAGGATCGCATCCTTCAACTAGAAGCTGCAATGCTCGGCTCTTATGCTGACGGTCCCCTTGCAAAGGGCACACAATCCCACCTCAAACAAATGCTTATCCAAGCTGAGGTGGTCCATGGAGGGGCTAAAGCGCACCTTTTGAGACTACGCCTTCGCCACCGCCTTCACCAAGCTCTACTAGAGGAAAAGGAGCTTTCTCTTACGGAATGGTCAAGCTGGCTCGACGAACTTGAGTATGAAGTTGATCAGCTCACTTTAGCGGCAGAAGAATGGCAATGGGCTACCGGTCGCGAGTATACACGTGCCGGCGAGGGATTCGGAAAAGCCAACGGAAGTGGTAATGGAGCTCCACTAGTCGCGTTGTATCGGGCTCGACTGACCACGGCTCAAGAAACTATGGCGGAACTTCGTACTCTCAATGGAACCCTAGCCGATATCGACGTAATCCATGAACTCGTACAAAGGGAACTATTTGACCGTCAGTCTAGGTTCAAACAGATATTGTTTTATGGATGGGACTTTCTCCGCACAACATGGAACCGAGCTGCCGGACTTTCCAAAAAAGGCCTGTTTACAATCGGTGATATTCCCGTTACGCCGTTTGGAATTCTACGAGCTATTTTCATCGTTGCCTTAGGATTTTGGCTCTCAAATTTTATGCAGAAAATCATTACTGATATGGGGGCTGGTCATCGGCGAGGGACGGCCTCAAACTTCTATGTTGTTGGGCGCTTGGCACACTACGCTATTCTAACGTTAGCCCTTGTGCTTTCCCTGGCCTCGCTTGGACTCGATTTCAGCAACCTTGCACTCGTGGCCGGTGCGCTTTCTGTCGGTATCGGTTTTGGCCTGCAGACCATTGTGAGCAACTTTTTTAGTGGACTCATCATTCTCTTCGAAGGAAATTTGCGAGTAGGTGATTTCCTGGAGCTGGAATCAGGTCCGCGTGGCCGCATCACCTCCATCAATGTCAGAAGCACCATCATCCGAACAAATGACGGCATCGAAGTGGTCATTCCAAACGCAGAGATCATCGGAAATCGTGTGATCAACTGGACCATGTCGGACGTACACAGACGTATCCATGTGCCCTTTGGTGTTGCCTACGATACGGACAAGGACCTCATGGTTAAAGCTGTTATGGAAGCAGTAGCGAAAGTAGATTGCAGTCTGGAACCCAGCATTAAGTATGCTGATCCCAAGGTCAACTTGATCGGATTTGGCGACAATTCACTCGACTTCGAGCTCGTGATCTGGGTCGATCGCCAAGCCTCAAAACGGCTACGGGGCACCTCATCACGCTACCTCTGGGAAATTCATAACGCCTTTTTAGAACATGACATCAAAATTCCTTTCCCACAGCGTGATCTTAATCTGATTAGCGTTCCAAAAGGTTTTAATAAATAGTTAGATTTTTGCACTTAGACAGCGAAACCAATCGGCTGTGGCCTCTGAGATGCTCTCTATATCCCATACAGGGGCCTCGCGCCACTGGTCGATATTCTTTAGCATGCAGGCTACACCTTCTGAAAAGGAAACCTCTGCCTTCCACCCCAGGAGCCTCTCTATTTTCTGTGTGTCAGCATAGGTACAATCGGGCTCCCCCGGTCGTTTAGGAACGTACATCACGTCACCACCCAAAAGTGTGGTAAGCTCGTTTATGGAATAGGTTCCGCCCGATCCAATATTGAGCACCTCGCCTGAAAGATCTGACTCTTCGGCAGCCAGGAACGCTCTTGCAACATCTGTTACGTACGTGAAATCGCGAGTTTGGGTCCCATCACCAACCACGGTAAAAGGCTTTCCTGCTAGCTTTTGAGCCAAAAAGACGCCGAAGACTGCGCCGTATGTCCCGGTTGTTTTAGCACGCGGACCATAAACATTGAATAGCCGTAGGGATACTGTGGGAAGATTGTATGTTTGACACCAGTGAAGCGCTAGCTCCTCACCCAAGCGCTTGGTAAGCGCGTAAGGATACATTGGGCAGATTTTCTCGTTTTCAGGCGTCGGCACCTGATTAGGTAGACCATAGCAAGAGGACGATGCCGTGTAGATGAATCGAGACACCTCCGCCTGTCGAGCGGCTTCGAGTACCGCGACCGTGCCGTCTACATTGGCCTCGTGATAGCGTAGTGGGTTTTGTATCGAGGGCACGATGTCAGCAAGGGCAGCAAGGTGGAACACAGAGTGAACATCGGCGAAATACGGTGAAATTTCTTCAAATTGTGAGACATCAACCTCTACAAACGTGAGATTTTCGTGGTTAGGCAGATTGGACCGATTGCCGTTTGCCAAGTTGTCCAAAACCACCACCTCATCACCACGAGCGAGCAACATCTCTACTACATGGCTCCCTATGAATCCTGCCCCACCGGTTACTACTGAACGCTGCCGCATCACCACACCTCTCGGTTCAATTGGCAATGTTATAGCGCAAGTGGCTACCTACGCACAATGGCCATAATAGCAGCTGATAGTGCTACACCAAGCAACAAGAACGTAGACGATATCACCAAGCAAAGTAGAAATCCTCCCAGGACCACTGATCGAAATATTCCCAGCTGATCGAAAGTTTTGCCTAACTGCATGACCCAGTTATAAATCGACTCAGAGAAATAGAACCCTGCAATGCCGCCGACCATCAGACCGCCAACCATCGGGTTGAAGATATAGGCCAGAACACCAACCACCATTAAAATATATGCAATGGTGTCGAAGCGATTTTCCTTGGCAAATTTCACAATTTGACCAATATTTTCCTCGCCTCCATTATCTTCACCCTTTATTGTTTTTTTTGTTTTAGGACTCGCCATACTCATCCTCCTATTAAAAGGTTTCTTCCCTAACAGCTTTATTATAATATTTAATTTTATAATTTACAATGATTTAGATATAGTAAAGAAATTTGAAGGCTCGCACGAGAACGTGCCTATTGCCCCCTTGTGAAAAATGCGCTATCCTCACGAGTATTATGATCAGGCAGTTTCAACAGATCAACAGGCTGCTCGCGCTTGTATGCACAAGCTTTGCTCTCCTTTGGATCGGACTCCTACTTCTACCGGCCCAACAGATTGAGTGGGAAGGCAGCGATACGGTAATACAGCCACTGCCGAAGGGGGCCTTTCGGCAGGAGGAGTCGGCCTACGCTCAAATCAACGGGCCGGCATTCGCTCTTAACTTTAATCCTCCATCGGAGCAGCTCCCCAACCTCAAGAATCACATCCTTTATTTTGGCAAGGACTGGCGCCCAGACGCTAATCCAGAGCAGCAGCTGATGCACTTTTCCCTAAATGGTGGCAAGGCACAGGATCGTGAGATTCTGAGCATACACCCCGGAGAAAAAGTCTATCTGACCTACGATGAAGTTAAGGGAAAGAGTTTTTATGCATTCAGCAAGGAACCAACATCCTTTTGGTTTGAGGCCAAGATCCTCGGCGAAACCGCTGAAGTTCGACTATTCGTTGAGCGTTCGGATGGGACTTTAGTGACTACCCCCGAGGCGCACCACCTTCTCCAGATGGAGGCGCGCGACCAACTCCGCTCTGCGGGTGGAAAATGGATGCTCGACGAAACTCGTGTTGACGGCAGCTTGCTAGCTCGGCAGCGAGCACGCTGGTTCGGAAAGGACCTCTTTTTGCAAGAACATGGGGGCGAGGAATATCTCGCGGAAATGGAAAAAGAGCGGCTCCAACTGGGCCTTAAAGATGACACTTACGTTGTTCGTATCGGAGTGGGAGGATTCCTCATTTGGAAGGATAAACGCTGGCACGCCGCGGAGCTCGGAGACGAAACCCGCGGCTATCCGCTTCTTCAACTGGAAAAGGTGGAAGAGCGAATGCTTCGCTTCCAGCTGTGGGATGTCGGTGGTCAGCGCAAAATGGGGGTCAATCTCGTTAAATCCAACGAAATGTGGCGTTTTCCTGGTCAGCAGAGGATTCGTTTTGTCGGCGCAAGGACCCGAACTCTATCAATTCTAGAGTTCAACGATACTCGTATCGTGGTCGGTCCCGATGAGTGGCTCCTTCAACAAGAAAGCGGTTGGATCAAGCTAGATACGATCGAGCGCATCGAGGCGTATGTGAATGGCGATATTCGCGGAGACCTTTTCGTTTGTGAGGGGGTGCAGCGCCGTGACAATCAGCAAATCTTCGTTGCGCACGTTTTCAGTTCTTCCCGTAGTAAAATGGAGAACATTGAGCTCGCAACGGGAAGCAATGAAGTGCGCATCGTTGAACCGGACGGCGAAAAAGATGGTTTGCCGCCAACTCAAGACGACGACGATGATGATGTTTTTGATCCGGGCATGCTGCGGCGCTTAAACGACAGGAGCGATGAATCGATTCGAATGCAAAGCCGCTCCTCAATAATCGAGCGATCAAATATGATACGTAGAGAAAGGCAACGAGGCGAAGGACGCGCACGGTGAAATTACGGAAAATATTACTTGGATTTCTGCTTGCTGCCGCATGTCTTCCTGCGCAGACGATTGAGGAAAAAAAGCTCGCTCTTCAGGAGAAAGGCGGCGCCATTGCCGAAAACCTTGATGCTGAGCTGGTTGAGGTCAATCGCGAAGGACGTGAAATCCGTCAACGCCTCACTGTGATTCGTGATGAAGTAGAACGGTTACACGCGCGAGGTGCGACACCTGACGCATTCCAGGCCTACTCCAGAGAAGCTGCCATTCTACGCACCCGGCTGAAGGAGATCGAGTCGGCTTGGCGCACTAGTGCCTCACAACAGAGTGCAGCTGAGCCATATGCTCTCTGGTACCAACCCGAATCTACGGTGGAACAACTGGTCATGGACTACGGTGCGCAGGAATACGTCTACCTCATGGACCCTGAAATTGCGCTACGTAAGCTCACCATTGCATCCAATTTGGCTATTCCCAATGAGAGCTGGACGGAGATGCTCGAGTGGATTCTAGGGCAGAATGGGATAGGATTCCGCCAGGTCAACCCCTACCTCCGCGTCCTTTACCTCCTCAAGGAAGATCTGAGTCAGCTCGCCACAGTGACCAACAGTCGAGCCGATCTCGACCTATATGGCCAAGGAGAGCGTATCGGGTTTGTTGTGGATGCCGACCCCACAGAGGCGCCTCGCCTTTACACCTTGCTGGAGAAGTTTGCCCACCCCGATAGGGTCAGTTTAAAGCTCGTTGGGGGACAGCTTTTTCTTGTCGGACGCATTTCGGATCTCAAAGAAGTTTTGAAGGTGTCCGATTTTGTGCAGACACATACGGGGCCGCGAGAGTACCGGTTGGTGACCCTAGATCGACTCTCTGGCGAGGAAATGGGCAACCTCCTAAGCACTATCTTCGATGAGAAAAAAGAAGAGACCTCCGATAATCTTCTTGTACTTCCTCTCAAGGGACTCCCACAAAGCCTTTTTCTCCTTGGAAGTCGCCATTCGATTAATCGAGCCGAGGACGTAATCGCGGAACTCGAATCGCAGCTCAGCGGAGCACAAGAGCTCACCGTCTTCCGCTACCGCAGCAAGCATACGGAAGCGGAGGAGCTCGCTGAGGTGCTTGAAAAGGTCTACCGACTGCTCATTGATAACCAGATTGGAGGGGACACATCGGAAGCTTCAGCACTTCCCACTGAAGCGCCCTCTTCGAAAAAACAAGACCCTCATGACGATGGCGTCTCCATCGTGATCAAGCCACAAACCGTTGATCCTTCACGTCCCGCCGACAAGAAAAAAGCTAGCAATCGAACCAATTTCATTGTCGATAAAAAAACGGGGTCGATCATTATGGTTGTTCGACCCATTGCTCTGGTCCGTCTAAAGGAACTGATTCGTAAACTCGATGTGCCAAAGAAGATGGTGCGGATCGAAGTGCTTCTCTTTGAAAAGTTTCATTCGGAACAGAACGACTTTGGATTGAATCTGCTCAAGTTGGGTGACAAGGCGTCACAGGGACATGTTCATGGTAGCTGTTGGAATGAGACCACCTCAAGCGGTACCGGTTCTGGAATCCTCGAGTACATGTTCAGCAGAGGGAAATCAGGAGCCTTTCCGGCATTCGACCTCACGTATCGCATGCTGCTCGGACAAGAAAATGTTCAGATTAACGCGAGTCCATCTGTGGTGACGGTCAATCAAACCACGGCCTCCATCAAACTTGTCGAAGAAATCTCCCTCAACACGGGAGTCGTTGAGCTTGACACCAGCAATGGAACGGGAAATCTGAAAGATTCCTTCGTGAGAGCACAATACGGCATCATCATCGAGGTCACGCCTACGATACACATCGCAGATGAAGAAGGTCAGGGTAGTAGCGTCTTCGACAACTACATCACGCTCGATACAGATATCGTTTTCGACTCCACGCAGCCCTCTGCCGATAATCGTCCAAATGTTACCCGCCGCAACATCAAGAACCAGGTACGTATTGCCGATGGCGAAACAGTGATCCTTGGTGGACTCCGACAGAAGCGGGCTAGAGATACTAAGAACAGCATTCCTTTTCTCGGAGAAATACCCGGGTTTGGCAAGCTTTTTAGTGATTCGACGAATTCGGAATCAGAGACCGAACTCTTCATTATGCTGACTCCTAAAATCATCAGCGACCCCCTCACTGACTTTGCGCGCTCTCGACAGGAAGAGATGAAGAAGCGGCCAGGTGATCTCCCGGAGTTTCTTGATCGTCTAGTGGAAGCGCGCGATAAGGAGCGAACTCGACTGTTCAAGCAGAGTATGAAGGTCCTACTTTCCCAGGGAAGCTCGCAAAGCGGGCCGTACGGTGAATACAATGGGAGAGGATGAGCTCGCTGCAATTCTGACCAAACAGGGCAAGGTCAAGGCGGAGGCTGTGACCAAAGCGTCCAAGGGCAAGCGGTCACTTAGCGAGGAACTTATCCGACAAGGCGCGGTGACATCGGACGATATCGGAGCTGCCTACGCGGAACTCTTTGAGATGGCAACGGAGATGCATCCCGTCCCCCAGCCGATCCCTGTACAAATCCAGAAGAACATTCCGTATGCATTTGCTAAGCGCCACCTGATGGTGCCCCTCTGCATGCGAGAGAATACCCTCGTAGTGGCTGTGAACGATCCACTAGCCCTCCACCCTCTGGACGAACTGCGGATGCTCCTGCCGTGCCCGGTAGAGGCTGTTTTTTGTCACCGCGAACCTCTGCTTGCTGCCATGCACACGCGCTATGACAAGCGTACACAAAGGGCGGCTCAGGAACTGATGGCCGATATGGAGGGAGACGGCGTAGATGACGACCAGGTGCGCGTCTACGATCTTCTGGAGACAGCGGACGAGCTCTCTCCGGTCGTCAAATGGCTCAACTTGATCCTATTGGAGGCGATTCAGCAGGGCGCGTCGGATATCCACTTTGAACCCTACGAAAATGATCTAAGAGTGCGCTACCGCATCGACGGAGTGCTTCAGAATCGACATGCTCCTCCACCGGAGTACCAGCAGCAACTGCTCACTCGCATCAAGGTCATGTCAGAGATGGACATTGCCGAAAGGCGCCTCCCACAAGATGGTCGCATCAAGCTCCGCATGGGCGAACGGGAGATCGATTTTCGTGTGAGTACGATTCCAGTAGCGGGCGGAGAGCGTATTGTCTTACGTATCCTTGACAAGGGCAACGTAATGCTCGGTCTTGATAAAATGGGGATGCCACAGGCTCTTCTAAAAGATCTTAGGAAGCTCATCAAGCGGCCCGAGGGAATTATCCTTGTGACGGGTCCTACGGGATCTGGCAAGACGACAACTCTCTACAGCGCCATCTCAGAGATCGCCACGGACGAGCTAAACATAATGACGGTGGAAGATCCGGTCGAATACAAGCTGGCTGGGATCGCACAAATTGGGGTGCGCACAAAGATCGGGATGACGTTTGCTGCGGGACTGCGCCATATTTTGCGTCAGGATCCGGACGTAGTAATGGTCGGCGAGATACGCGACCAGGAAACCGCTGAGGTTGCGATTCAAGCATCCCTTACCGGCCACCTCGTCATGAGCACTCTACATACCAATGACGCTCCTTCGGCTATTACGCGCCTCGTCGATATGGGGATCGAACCCTACCTTCTTAGCTCCTCAGTAATCGGCGTCCTTGCCCAAAGACTTGTCCGCCGCCTCTGCCCTGATTGCCGCAAGGCTTATACCCCATTGGCAGGTGAGCTAAAGGATTTAGGAGTTTCTTGGAAGAAACCCGAACTCTACGAAGCGGTGGGATGTGAAGCGTGCTTTAACTCCGGCTATCGTGGCCGCTGCGGTCTATACGAATTGATGCCTGTAAATGATACGATTCGTCACGTCATGCTCAAGAATCCGGACACCATCCACATGCGTGAAGCGGCCACGGCCGCTGGCATGCAGACACTAAAAGGTCACGGTGCCGAGCTCGTAAAAGCGGGTCAGACGACGGTAGCAGAGGTGCTCCGCGTGAGTCACGGGGGATAAAACATGCCTCTCTTCCAATACAAAGCCTATGACAAAGCTGGAAAGAGTCGACGCGGAGCCATTGAAGCACGGGATCCTAACAGTGCGAAAGAAAAGTTGCGCGATCAAGGGCTTATGGTGGCAACCCTCGCCCTAAAGGAGGCGCACTTTTGGGAACAGCGCGGACTCGCACCTGACACCCTCACCATCTTCACTCTTCAGCTCGCACAGCTCCTCAAAGCAGGACTCCCCTTGTACGAGGGATTGCTTACGTTAGAGGAACAGTACCGTGACGAGCACGCGCATGCTGTCATCCTTTCCCTTGCCGAAAGAGTTCGAGCAGGAGCATCTCTTTCCGAGGCAATGGGTGGCTACCCGGAAAGCTTCGATACGCTCTACTGCTCAATGGTCGCCGCGGGCGAAGCCGCGGGAGCCTTAGATAAAGTTTTAGAGAGACTCTCGCAGTTCCTTGTGCGCCAGCAGAAGCTACGTAAACAACTCATCACGGCAATGATTTACCCAGCGATTCTTAGCGGATTCTGTCTCGTCGTCATTGCCCTCCTCCTAGGGTTCGTCGTACCCAGCCTACAAGGGATCTTTGCCGATCGCGAGTTGAACACCTTCACGCAACTTGTGATGGGAGTCAGCACCTTCTTCAATTCCTACGGATGGGTGCTTGTTCCACTAGTAGTTCTTGGAGCAGGAGTTGGATATCTACAACTGCAAAAGCCCTCCGGAAGACTACTGATCGAGAGATGGAATCTCAAGCTTCCACTGGTCAAAACGCTAACCGTGCAGGCCGCTCTAGCGCGCTTTTCACGGACCATGGCCACGCTACAAGAGGGCGGTCTCACCGTCGTCGATGCACTTGCGCTCGCAAAGGGAGTGATGCAAAACCATATTCTAGAAGAGATCATTGACAAGGCGGCGGCGCGCATCCACGAGGGCAGCAACCTCAGCGAGGAGCTGCGTCAGCATCCACTCATGCCAAAATTTGTCTCTCGCATGCTCGCCGTAGGCGAGGAAACGGGCAACACCACGGCGATGTGGGGACAAATTGCTGACCTCTACGAGGGTGAGGTGGAGAAAACAGTTGGGCGCCTTATGGCCCTAGCCCAACCCGTAATCCTCATCGTCATGGGCGTCATCATCGGATCCGTTTTACTAGCTATCCTTTTACCCCTCACAGACATCTCAGGATTCGGCGAATAATATTCTCACTTGCAGGTGTGTCGAGAAAAATGATATACCGCACGTATTGAAAAAAGGAGATGAGCATGTCTACAAATGTACTTCAGGACTCTAAGAAAATGATTCATGACGAGGTTGCTCGGAATGGCCTAGTTGAATTTGGTACTACGGCGAGCTACACCTGGCGGAATGATCCGCGTCATTTACTTTTCACCTATGCACGCTACAAGTTCGTGGCGAAAATGCTGGAGGGAAAGGGCGATGTACTGGAGGTAGGTTGTGGAGATGGATTCTGCCTACCGATCATGCTGCAAACTGTTGATCGTGTTCATGGAATCGACCTTGAACAGGCACTAATCGACGAGAACAATAGCCGTCGAAGCCACGAAGGCCGTGCAACATTTGAGCAGGTCGACCTCACAGAGAGCTTCGTGCAAAAGAAATTCGATGCAACATTCTCACTCGACGTCATCGAGCATATCCCACAGGAAGTCGAGCAAGCCTTCATACGCAACACGGTACGCTCTCTGAAGCCTGAAGGGGTCATGATCATGGGCACACCAAACGTCACCGCCGCCCCATATGCAAGTCCGGTGAGCGAGGCGGGACACATTAACCTTAAGAGTGGAGCGGAGCTCAAGCAGCTGCTCGATGGCTACTTTCACAACACTTTCCTCTTTGGAATGAACGACGAGGTTGTCCACACGGGATATAGTCCAATGGCACACTACGTCATCGCCATGGGTGTTGGTGTAAAGCCGCTTGGCTACCCAACAGAGGCATAGAATGGATATCCAATCGACGCGCGCCGCAATCCTAGTAGAGCTCAATCAGCCTCTCGTCGTGGACGAGGTGGAGCTACCTGACCGCCTGGAATTTGGGCAGGTTTTGGTGGAGATGTGCTACACGGGGATCTGCGGTGCGCAGATTGGAGAAATTGAGGGACGCAAGGGACCCGATCGCTATCTGCCGCATTTGTTGGGTCACGAGGGAAGTGGCATCGTGCGAGCGGTAGGCCCTGGGGTGACCACAGTAGATATCGACGACAGCGTTTGTCTCCACTGGCGCCCTGGTGCGGGAGTGCAAGCCGCTCCCGCCAGCTATCGCTGGCGCGGAGAAAAACTGAATGCGGGTTGGATCACAACCTTTGCCGATCACACCGTCGTATCGGAAAATAGAGTGACTCGTATTCCAGCCGACTTCGACAAAAAGGCTGCGGCGCCCCTAGGGTGCGCTGTGACCACTGGATTCGGAGTGATCAATCGCAATGCGAACGTAAAAATTGGCGAATCCATTGTCGTCTACGGTGCAGGGGGCGTCGGCCTCAACGTCATTCAAGGCGCACAGATGGCCTCCGCCTACCCCATCGTCGCAATTGATCTATTCGACCACAAGCTAGAGTTTGCGCGTGAATTCGGAGCGACCCATACCATCAACGCAAGCGAGGGCGATCCGACGGAAGCAATTCGTGAAATTGTCGGTAGCTGGGGCGCAGACGTAGTTGTAGAAAACACAGGCAATACGCAAGTGATTGAACGCTGCTATGAGGTCACCCATCCCAAAGGCCGCACCATACTTGTTGGCGTACCAAAAGCTGGCGAAACGGCCCAGATTTTTACACTCCCCCTCTACTTTGGCAAGGTGTTTACTGGCTCACACGGCGGCGACAGCGAACCCGCAATCGATATTCCCCGCTACATACGTCTCGCGCAGGCAAATCGACTCAATCTATCGCGACAAGTAACCGATATATTTTCCCTTGAAGAGATCAACGAAGCCATCGATAGCGTAAAAGCTGGAACGGTGGCGGGGCGATGTGTACTCGCTGTTGGAGCTCATGCAGCGCTAGCGATTCCTGCTAGCAATAAAGCGTTTGCGCCAGACCTCAGTTAGATCGTCGGATTGACGCTTCAGCTTCACCGCCGCAACATCTCTGCTCATGACGACTTCGCCCGCATCTGGAATGGAAAGCAGCTCTGCAATGCGGACAAGAGTGCTCTCCCTCTCGTTCACATAATCCTCGTAGTAGAGCTCCAATTCCGGGTGGCAATCAGAGATCTCGAACTGTTCGGCCCAATACGCTTCCCAGCGCACAATATTTACAATCGCCCTTTCCGTCCCTTGCAGATCATAGCGAATTGTTTTTCCCAAGGTTGCCTCATCGCCCGCGCCCCACTGATCTGACTGCACCGCCTTGACAAATGAGATCGCCTGTCGCAGCTTGTTTCGACGAAATAGTTTCACAATGACTACTTCTCCGCCTATTTTTTTTATCAAAGCATCCAGCTGTGTCCCTCGCGCCAGAGGAAGGAGACCCTTTTTGGCTAGATTGTACAGGTGCGATGGAAAAATTTTGATCGCCATCACCCCATTGGCACTGCTCTTCTTTTCTCGAATCTTGCTTAGATAGTCGTCTAGATCCATAGGATCAGCTCCCATATCCACCGCTAACTGCTGAAAACTCTGGTCATGAAGATACTCCGATCCATTTCCCAAAACCCCCGTGCTAGTCATATCACGGCAAAGAAGCGTACTGCCGGTACGGGGTAATGAACAGATGAGAATCGTTTTGCTCTCAGCAGAAAGACAAGAAGCCAAGAACAATAAGCCGATAAGAAGATTAGGTCTCAAACCAATTTGCCTCCCGGTGATAAGTCCCCTCTTCTACCACAGAAATCCCCAATTGCCTGATCGTTTCGATAAGCTCACGGTCTCTCTCCACAGGGATCCCGATTTTTTCGTTATGAAACTCGATAAATAGCTTGTTCACGTATGCCATGGTGCCATCCGCAATCATCTTATCAAGGACCTCGTACTCAGCCCCCTCGATATCTAGCTTCATATAAATTGTGTCGTCTTTGGAGAGGTTGTCACGGATCCACTGACTAAAATCAATGGATTCGACTGTGATAGGAGTATTCTTGAGTCCACCTGTTTTTTTCTCCTTCTTCACACTACTGGACGCCGTACTCTTCGCTAGATAGAAATCCAATAGCCCATCCTCTACCCACAGCGCTTGATTAAAGAGGACCACATCGTCAGCTTTTGCAATCCGATGAGTGATGAAGGGATTCGCCTCAAAAGCAATCACCTCCCAAGGCTGCTCCCCATAAAAGCTACACTCCTTGAACTTCTTTATGGCCTTGCCGTGACGTGCGCCCCCATCGAGAAAAACGTGGCGAGGGGCCGCGCTTTTTGCTCGTTCTCGCATCAATGCTTTGTTACGAATATTCTGCTGCGCCAGCTCAAAACAAGTTGTTGATCTCTCAACTGAGACATAAAGGTAGCCAATAGCCCCCGTTGCTAGGAATGCGATTGCAACCAGCAATCCAATAAAACGTTTGGTCATGATTTCACCTCAAGGGTGAGAGTATACGGTGAGTTTGTTTTTTCCGACTAGCGAACTGGCGCTCGTGTATATTTTAAGCCAAGGCTATTTGATAAATATACGGGTCGCAGCTAACCCCCAGGAGCAACGCCTCCTTGGAGGCTATTCTGCGGTCCGTCCCACATGCACAGGGAGGGCATCTTTTTTTTCATTAGAACGGTCTGGTATACTCTACCGCTAATTGTATCCAATGCGTCAACAAACCAAGCTGTGAATTATGAAACCCACTGATACTCTAGAGTATAAGCGCAAGATTCTGGAGTACTGGACCCTCGTCGAGTTCTTTTCTCCCTACTTACTGGAAAATGTACTCAACTCGGGACAGCACTACCAACGCCTATTCGCCGATGATCCCGAGAATCTTCCTCTGCCCTGGATGGCTAAGCCACCAATCGACAAGAAGAGTTTGTCCAGCCCGTTCGCCAAGGGGTACCATCTCTACCTTGGTCTTTTCAGCACGGAGGAGACTGCCGACAGAGCGCGTCACGTCTTTTTTCCGCAGAAGAGCGCGTGGCAATCTGTCCGATGGCGACAGTGCGCCTCTCCAGGTACAACCACCTGCTTTGCGCGCCTCACCATCACTCAATTTGGAACTCCCCTCTTTGGGACTCTCACCCTCTCTACATTGCCATGGGCTCACGGGTGCCTCCTCAACGGTGAAAAGGAAACGCTTACAATCGAGAGCTATTGGAAAGGAGTCAGCAGGCTCCTCAGCCACCTTCGCGAAGAATTCGCCAACTCCCTTCCAACGCGCCTGGTGAAGGAGCCAAAAGACCACGCGAGGTATCTCGATCACGGCGCTCTATACAATCTGACGCGCCTTCTTTTTCGATGGGCCGGCTACGAACCAAAAGAGTATCCGATCGTCCTGATCGATCCTCTATTGGGAGATGAGACGACGGCCGCCAAGGAACAGGCGATCGCCTCTGAGCGCGACATACCAATCCTAAATAGCTTCTACGTTCAAGAACTGGAAGCCGCAGCGGCCTCCCTTCGAGCCCATAGGGGTGCTCCGATCTATTCCTATCTCGATGGACAAAGGAGGGATCGCATTCTACTAGAGAGCGATGAAGGTGCTCGCGCTGTGCTCAATTCACTTAAACCAGCACGCCTGCCAGCGGGTCGCTGGCCCGATCACGCATCCAACCAGCAAAGCCTCATGCAGCAGTTCGCCATCAACGAGGGACTCAACTCCTTGACAGACGGCGGAATCTTCTCTGTAAATGGC
>JBFIDQ010000026.1:0-15441 GCA_041603795.1 Chlamydiales bacterium | reverse complement strand
GGGGTTAGATGCCGTGGCTGCTTCCGCAGCCAAAGATCGTCGGCCAAAAGCAAGGCTTCAATAGCGAGTCGTATTAGGTCAATTGACTGCGAGCTTTCGCCGAAACCTCTTGGCTTAGGCGAACCCAAATAACGGCTCCCTGTGGATGAACATAGGGTACAGGTGTCTCCAGCTGCTTTGGGTCCTGAAGCACCCACGCATACGTTTTTTTGTAGGGAAGCTTGGTGAGATGCTCCTGCGGAATTTGATGCTTGGGTTGATGTTGTTGGTATTGCTCTAGAGTAAGAGGTCCGACCACATTCACTAATCGAGCCACTCCTTCCACATGACCAGACTTACTTGGAATCAATCCAATAAAGCCTCTCTTGTTCGTCTTACTACCTCGAATTTCCCATGTCTTCTTCCCGCTCATGATGAGATCCACCCATGGCCGCTTGATCATGAGTCCTGGAAATGCTTCAACCGACATCGTTGGCTCCGCTCTTTTTCGTTTTTACCCGGCTCACTCTAAATCTTCTACGCGATTGTTGTCGAAAAGCTGGCAGTGCACCTCTATTGTAAATAACTATTTCGCATGTTACGGTCCAGATTGCAAAATCTTTAGCCTAGAGGGTGGGGGCATTTTGTATGACACAAGAGACATCTAGCGACATTCCGAATGCCTTTATTTGGCGAAGACTTCACTCACTTGTAGGTCTGGGCCTTGTTTTATTCCTCATTGAGCATCTTGTTACGAACTCTCAAGCGGGACTTATGTTCGGTGAAGATGGTCGTGGCTTCATTGGCAGCGTCAACTGGCTGCACGGGCTCCCCTTTCTTCAGGTCATAGAAGTTACGTTTCTTGGCGCTCCATTTTTGATTCACACACTTTGGGGCATCAAGTATCTACGCACGGCCAAGCCTAATTCTTTCTATGGAAGTGGAAAGAAGCCGACCCTTCATCAATATAGTCGGAATCACGCCTACACCTGGCAGCGTGCGTACTCGTGGCTACTGATCATTGCCATCGGCTGGCACGTGTGGGAAATGCGCTTTGAGCACCAGCCAGCACATGCAACGCGTGGTTTGAGCGATGTCTATGTGATGAAGGTATCGCTTGATGACGGACTCTACACGGTAAGCGAGCGGCTATCTGTCCAATTGTACGACCAACAGATGATCGCCCAGGAGGAAAAGCGCATTGCGGTTAAGCTCCTTCAGAGCGAACAAGAGGAAAGCCAATTGCTGGCGTCTGTCAATCCTGCTCGTTACGACCCAGAGCGAGGTAAAAAGCTCGTTCAGGAGTCGCGAAAGGCCGAAGAACACAACTGGCTAGAGGCTCTGAAACATAAGTCGCTAAAAGATGGGCAGGTTATGGCTGTCGCTCCTGACTTCGGCACGGCGATATTGCTTATGGTACGTGACACCATGAAAAGCCCTATCAAGTGCCTCCTCTACACCTTCTTGGTCATCGCTGCCGTGTACCACGCCTTTAACGGACTCTGGACCTGGACCATTACCTGGGGAATTGCCGTGACACCAGCTTCTCAGCTACTCCTTCATCGGGCGTCACGTGGATTAATGGTTCTATTTACTTTTCTTGGACTCTCAGCCGTATGGCTCACCTACTGGATCAACCTTAGACAATAGAGAACGAAGCATGACGGAAACAAAAAAGGAAGTGATCGTAGTCGGCGGAGGACTAGCTGGCCTTGCCACCACCATGAAACTCGCTGACTCCGGCTGCCACGTAAAACTCATCTCAGTGACCAAGGTCAAGCGCTCCCATAGCGTCTGCGCGCAGGGTGGAATCAATGCCGCTATGAATATGATGGGCGAAGACGACTCCCCCATCATTCACGCCTACGACACCATCAAGGGTGGCGACTTCCTCGCCAACCAACCTCCGATCCTAGAGATGTGCCTCAGCGCGCCGGCCATCATTCGAATGATGGACCGCTTTGGCTGTCCGTTCAATCGCACCGTCGAAGGCAACATGGACTTTCGCCGCTTCGGCGGCACCCTCTATAATCGTACTGCGTTCTGTGGGGCCTCAACCGGACAGCAACTCCTCTACACCCTCGACGAGCAGGTGCGCCGCTGGGAGGTAAAGGGACGTGTGGAGAAGTTTGAGTCACATGAGTTCATGCGCCTCATCACGGACGAGGAAGGGAGAGCACGCGGGGTGGTGGTTCAGGATCTCTTCAACCTCAAGTTGGAGGTGATGAAGGCCGATGCGGTGGTCATTGCAACCGGCGGACCCGGACTTATCTTCCGCAAATCGACCAATTCCACGTTCTGTACGGGCGCTGCAAACGGTCGACTCTACATGCAAGGGATGAAATACGCTAATGGCGAGTTCATACAAATCCACCCTTCAGCCATACCAGGAGCCGACAAGTTACGACTTATGTCCGAATCGGCCCGCGGTGAAGGTGGCAGGGTATGGGTCCCTGGCGACGCAAGCAAAACCATTGAAGCGCCCAACGGCGAGACCATTCCTTGTGGCAAGACGGGCGAGCCGTGGTTTTTCCTTGAGGAGATGTATCCCGCCTTCGGCAATCTCGTTCCACGTGACATCGGTGCGCGCGAGGTGCTACGCGTATGCGAACTTGGACTTGGAATCGACGGTGAGATGCAGGTCTACTTGGACGTCTCGCATCTGCCGGAGGAAAGCAAGCATAAGCTCGAGGCTATCCTCGACATCTACACCAAATTTACTGGGGATGATCCGCGTAAGGTCCCTATGAAGATCTTCCCGGCTGTTCACTACTCGATGGGTGGCGCATGGGTCGACTGGCCAGCGGCGGATGACGACGACCGCTGGGAACGCTATCGTCAGATGACCAATCTACCGGGCTGTTTCAACTGTGGGGAGTCCGACTACCAGTACCATGGCGCAAACCGTCTCGGCGCAAATTCTCTTCTCTCGTGTATCTATAGTGGACTCGTTACGGGTAGTGAGGCTCCGCGCTACCTTGAGGGACTCGATTCAAGCTATCAGGACACCCCCAGCAGCGTATTCGAAGCAGCTCTTGGCGAAGAAGAGAGCTTCAAGCAGGATCTCATGGGACGCAGTGGTGGGGAGAATATCTACAAGCTCCACGATGTCCTAGGCGACCTAATGACCCAGCACGTAACGGTCAAGCGCAACAACAAGGACCTAGCCAAGACCCTCGATCACCTAAAAGAAGTCAGGGATCGCTATGAGAACATTACTCTTAGTGATAGTGGTCAGTTTGCAAACCAAGAATACATCTTCGCCAACCAGTTTCGTTCCATGCTCGAGCTTGCCCTCGCCATCACGAAGGGAGCATTGCAGCGTGATGAGTTCCGCGGCAGCCACTACAAGCCTGAGTTTCCCGAGCGAGACGATGAAAAATGGTTGAAGACGACGATCGCTACTTATGGTCCGGACGAGCCCGTACTCACCTACGAGCCTATTGATATGCGTCATTTGGATCCGATCTTACGCGATTACACCACCGCAAAGAAGGTCAAGCCTTCACTAAAGAATGTGCCCGAAAATTTAGCTCTACCTCTATAGGGAGCAAGCCATGGCAGAGATGTTTACGTTCAAAATTCTTCGCGGACAGCCCAAGAATCAATATTGGGAAGAGTTCGAGCTCCCTCGTAAGCGCGGAGCAAATGTCATCTCGAGTCTGATGGAGATCCGGCGCAATCCGGTGAATAAAAAGGGGGAGAAGGTGACTCCCGTGGTGTGGGAAGATGGATGCCTCGAGGAGGTATGTGGCTCCTGCTCGATGCTCATCAATGGGGTCCCTAGACAGGCATGCACGGCACTCATCGAACCTATCATCGAGGAAACGGGCAAATCAACGATCACTCTTGCGCCCTTTTCTAAATTCCCTCTTGTTCGCGATCTCATATGTGACCGCGGACAGATGTTTGAAAACTTGAAAAAGGTCACCGGGTGGATCTCTGGGGATGGTCTATTCGATCGGGAAAGAGGTCCGAAGATCTCCCCTGCTAAGCAAGAAATTATGTACACCATCTCCACTTGCATGACGTGCGGGTGCTGTGCTGAGTCGTGTCCACAGGTAAGCGAAAACTCTAGCTTCATCGGACCTGCTGCGATCGCACAGGTGCGTCTTTTCAATGCACACCCTACGGGGAAGGTGGAGAAGCGGAAGAGGCTACGTGCTCTTATGGAAGAAGGGGGCGTATCTGATTGCGGCAACGCACAAAACTGCGTCCGTGTCTGCCCTAAGAATATTCCCCTTACCGACGCGATCGCGTCCATCGGCCGTGATGTCACCATTCAGGCTTTTAAGGAGCTCTTCAGCTTCGCCGATCGAGAATAAACAATCATGATATCCTTGTCCTATGTCACTTTCCTATCGATCAATTCTTGCTATTCTTCTTGCCGCCAAGGCAATAGCGGCTATCGTTTATATCCTATCAGGGGAACTACCCCTTGCGCCTGATGAGGCTCAGTATTGGTTGTGGAGTCAAAATCTTGACTGGGGATACTACAGCAAGCCGCCTGGAGTCGCTTGGCAAATAGGGCTAGGCACACAACTCCTCGGCAATACCGAACTGGGCGTCCGCCTTGGCGCGGTCGTTATTGGTACGCTACTCCCTCTAGCCGTTCATCGCCTGGCGCGCAACGCTGGACTTACTGAAAAAGGCTGCTTTTGGGCGGCCGTTTGCATGGCACTCTCCCCTATGGGGTGGCTCGCTACTGTGCTAAGCACAACCGACGGTGGATTCGTTCTTTTTTGGGCTGTCGCCGCAGCAGAGGGGTGTAGGCGACAACCTTCATTCTTTGGCATAGCCCTGGCAATTGCAGCAGGTGCTCTTTTTAAGTGGCCCATCTACCTCCTTTGGATACCGGTCGCTCTCTTCCATCGCAGCTTAAAGATCGTTCCCGCTATGGCCCTTTCCCTTATCGGACTCCTTCCTAGTCTAATTTGGAATGCACAGCACGACTGGGCTACGTTTCGACACGTAGCGGCAACGATAGCTGGCCGCCCCGGAGAGCATAGTGGTGCTCCATTCTTCAACGGTAACTTTTTTGATTTCCTTGGTGCACAGGTCGCACTTACCTCGCCTATCTTATTTGGACTCCTCATCATTGGACTCATTCGCGGATGGAAAAAGCCGGGGGGGCTCCGATTTTGTGCATTCACGACGGCCCTCTTTTTGGGGGCCTACGCGTTACTTGCTATGAAACAAAAGATGCAAGGCAACTGGGCGGTTTTTGCCTACCCAACAGCTATGGTGCTTGTCGGCTGGCAAGCAGAACGCTATCCGCGACTCGCGAAGGTTGGGGTCACGTTATCGCTTACACTCACTCTCTTTCTCGGAGCCCTACCCTCTCTGCAATCACGTAATATTTCCCTTTTCGGATGGCAGCCCTCATATAAACTTAACCTACTGAGGCACAATCTCGGATGGAACAAATTGCCAGCTCTTCTAGAGGATTACAATCCGGAAAAAGAGTTTCTCTTCGCAGCTACCTACCAGGAAACGTGCGCCCTAAGCTTCTATGCACCCGGCCAGCATCGCGCCTACTTCCTTAACCTACACAGCGTAAGAAAGAACCAGTTTTCCTACTGGCCCTCGCTGGAGGAAGAAGAGCCCATAGGTGCCAATGGCTATTTTCTTGCCCGAGGACCGGCGGTTTCGGAGTATTTACAGCCCTATTTTGACCGCGTAACCCTAGTGGCTGCAGATCCCCTTTTTATCAGCTACAACAAGCCCATGAAGATTAGCTATCTCTACTACTGCGAGGGGTACCGAGGGGGTGTTCCCCCAGACCCCCAGGTGTACTGAAAGGATTTCACATTACTTGTAATGAATGACTTTCTCTGTTAGAAACATGGGGAAACGGACCCCTTACTATATAATATGAAAAACATCCTCTGGCTCCTATTGTTACCCCTACTTCTCTTTTCCAAAGCCGACGCTATGGAAGAAGGGGAGCATGGTGAACCTTCCGATGGCATCCTTTTGGAAGAACTGCTTCGGCAGATGGACAATCTACCCACTGATAAGTTTGAACAAGGCAGCATCGTTCTAGCTGATGCAGGCGACGCTGATCTCGTGATCAGTCTTCCAGGTGGCGGTGAGGTAATTTCCTCTGACGAGCTTTCATTTGACGGACCAGAGAATCTCTTAGAGGACCCAGACGACTTCCTCATCAACTTCAACAACCTCAATATTGTCGAGGTCATTCGCTTCGTGAGCCGGATCTCCGGTAAGAACTTCATTTTTGATGAGGAAGAGCTCGACTTCACGGTGACCATCGTTTCAGAGGAACCCACCTCCGTTCAAAATGTGATGGCAGCACTGCTTCAGGTCCTTAAAATTCATGATCTACAGCTCATCGAGCAGGGCAACAACTTCCTCATTCACAAAAACCCTAATGTACAACGTCCGTCACGCATTGTTGCAGATGGAGCGGATGAAGACGATGAACGCGATGCAACGACACTAGTCACAAGGGTCTTTCGGCTAGAGCGGGTACCAGCGGCAAGCCTTTCGATCATCATTCGATCGATGACCTCAGCCGATGCCCTCGTGCAGACCTTGGATGAAACGAATCACTTGGTGATTACCGACCTCGCCTCCAACGTTTCTCGAGTCGCAAGCTTTATTCGCGCGATTGACGGACCAGGTGGACAGCTCGACGTGGGCCAGTATGTGGTGCGTAACACGCACATGGTTGCTCTCATTCAGTTATCGGACAAAATTCTTAAATCGATCGCACAGAATGATCCGCTGGAGCTGATCGAACATAAGCCAACCGACAGTATTTTCATTATTTCGACCCCTTACATGGTTGAAAGAGCGATGTCGATTCTGCAGATGCTCGATCTAACGGACAACGAAAGCCGTATCATGTCCCTTAAAGACCTTGTCTACGATCCAGAGATGGATTCAGACATGGCCATCCCAACAGATGACAAGCGCTGGGCAGATGCTCTCCCTTCAAATGATATTCAGAATACCGGCTTTGAATTCTATAAACTTCAATACCGTACAGCCGACACCATACAATCGGCCCTCGAGCAGATCGGTGAATCCATTTCCACCACGGTGAACTTCAATCCGGACATCCTGTCGGCCATCGATAGTGTGCAGGCGATCGAAGAATCCAACATGCTTGTCTTCACTGGAACAACAGCCGCGATCGCATTCGTTAAAGATTTCATCTCAAAAATCGATGTGCCGCTACGTCAGGTCTTCATCGAAATGCTTCTTCTCGACACCTCGATTGATAAATCTCTCGAGTTTGGTGTCGATTGGGGTGCCGGCTACTCCGGGGGTGCCAACGGTGCAGGCACCATTGGATTCCTTGGACCCAGCTCACCCGTCCCGAGTGCCCTAGACAGCCTAGGAACTGGAACTGCAACCATCAGCAACGCTACAGAGGGCTTTAGCGCGGGGGCCTTGGGAAAGGTACTGACACACAATGGCAATGCCTTCACCTCCCTTTCAGGCTTCATCAAAGCGGTGCAGACGGATAGTGACGTCAATGTGGTGATGAATCCAAAAATCATCGCAGAGGACAATACGCCGGCTGAAGTATTTGTTGGCATCAACACGCGCTTCAAAACAGAATCGGTTGCCAATGAATCTGGCGATCTTGTCACGACCAACTTTGAGTTCCGTGATGTCGGCTCACGACTACGAGTAACGCCGCTACTCGGAAATTCAAATATAATCACATTGATTATCGAGCAGGACCTTTCCTCCGGTCTCGGCGATGTTTCGACAACTTCGGCGACGGATGAAGAGCTCGGACCCGTCACAAAACAGATCCAAACCACGACTAGAGTGCATATTCCCGATAAGCAGTTCCTCGTGATGAGTGGTATGATCACGGAAGAACGTACGCGAGGGAAGACTTCAGTTCCATGCCTCGGAGGCCTCCCCGTAGCGGGTTCGGCGTTCGCACGCAACAAATACCGCAGCAACAAGCGTAACCTGATGATCTTTATTCGCCCGCAGATCGTTGACACGGAGCAGGAAATTGCACGTCTCACAAAGAATCAGCGCGATCTCTTCAAGAATAAGAGCCGAAAGAGAAAGAAATGGGAATTTGAGGTCGAAAGCGGCCTTGATATTCTCAACCTGAAACGCGCCAAAGTTACTGAGGACTTGTGGGAGCCCTAGGTCTACTGCGGCTTCTGCCCCTCCTTCTCATGCTCACCTCCTGCCTCCCCAAGGAGCAACCGTTTTCGCCAGAGGTGCG
Source organism: Chlamydiales bacterium (assembly GCA_041603795.1). Lineage (GTDB taxonomy): Bacteria > Chlamydiota > Chlamydiia > Chlamydiales > JBFIDQ01 > JBFIDQ01. The sequence continues at coordinate 7,238 of JBFIDQ010000026.1, read as the reverse complement.
CGTCGCCCCGAAATCAGAGGACCTATCCACGCTTTCTAGCGACTTTCCGCGACTTACTGCTGTCGAAAGGGAGTCCGACTGGGGAAGGGAGTACCGCATAGGGGAAAAGCTTGCGCGTGACCTTGACCTCTACCGCGCCATCACGGCTTTCAAGCGTGCTGAGGTCTTGGTAGAGGATAGCGATCGCCGGCATCAGATCCAATACGCGATCCTTCTTAGCTACTACCTTGGTGAAAAATACGAGCAGGTCATTACCAATTTTGAGGAGAGCGAGCTCTCCTCTGTCGGCTCCACCTTTCCCGCCTATCGCAACCTCACACTCATCTTACAAGACAGCTATCGTAGGACGGGTGATGAATCACGTGCCGACCTCATTCTAGGGGTGATCCGTAAGCACTCCGTTGAGGATGCCGACGAGATGGAAATCGGCACGGCCCTACGAACGGGAGATTTTGCCAAACTGCGGCCTTCGAGCTACGCCGGTGTTGCGGATTTACTCGATACGTACGACGCGCGTGCCAAGTCAGTTCGACGTGCCAAACACCTCCAGGCTCTACTACCGGGAGCTGGCTACTACTATGTCGGTCAAAAAAAAACGGCCTTCACATCGTTTATGATCAACCTCCTGTTTTCTCTCGCCACGTATAAGGCAGTCGACAAAGGGCATGTTGCCTTGGGAGTCATTGTAGGGAGTCTTGAAGCAGGTTGGTACCTCGGTGGGATCAATGGGGCGGGTCTCGCTGCCAAGGAGTACAATGAACGGCTATACGAACCCCTTGCCGTACGAGTTTCTAGGCAAGAGCATGTTGTGCCTCTCCTGAGTTTCACTCATGTTTTTTAGAGTCCTTTTTCTTCTCATCGCACTTCCCCTCTACAGTGACCCATGGGGACCCGATGCTGACCTCGCAAAGCCACGAGTGGAGCAATCTGAGCCGCAGCGCGGTCCGTTAAACAAACTCGCTCAACAGATGATCTGGTTCCATAAGAAGGTCATCTCGCCCGCAGACGGACCAAGAAGCCACTTTCATCCAAGCAGCTCGATGTATGCATTGCAGGCCATTAAGAAGTACGGAGTGCTACGTGGGATTCCTATGGGGTGTGATCGACTCATGCGGGAGAACGAGGATCAGTGGGTCTACAGAGATGTACGAGCACCCGATGGACGCACCCTCAAATGGGACCCTGTGCCGTAACCCAAATCAGATCTAGGGGCGAATGCCCCGGCAGATGCTAGCCTATGGCGTGAGCCATAGGTAGATATGGAAAAGAGATCGAGTTCTGAAGGAACGGCATAAAATCACGGCATACCGAGGTTTCTGTCGCTCCTTTGGAGCTCAAATTCTTTTTCCAGCTGCCTATGGCTCACGCCATAGGCTTTCATCTGCCGAGGCATTCGCCTCTAAAAAGTGTCCGAAACCCATCGCAGCAACGGTGAGCGACCCCTATATGAAATTGGTCTGGGCTCAAATGGAAGAGAGCACGCTTTTGGTTTTCCACTTGCCACGTGCAAAGCGGGCGCTACTCACTGCTAGAGCAATAAGGCCGTACAATGCCCAGATATAGAACGCGGTTTGCATGGGATTATGATGCTTCACCATTAGAAAATAGGTAGGTAGAAGGAGTCCGATCCAGATATTGAGCACGCCAAATACCATTGGATAAAGGGTGTCTCCGGCGGCGCGAAGCACTCCGTTGAAAAGCCAGGCGCTGGTCTCCAGCAGGAGGCGCAGCACGAGCCAGCCGAGTCCAAGCCAGGCGGTGTGATAGACCCACTCTAGTGACCCCGCTGTGAAGGTCGCGCTTGTGGAGCCAGGGTCCTGCAAAAGCAGATCGACAAAATAGCCACCGAAAAACCAGGTCAAAATGGAAAGGGTCAGGGCAAAGATCAGGTGGAGAGAAAGGCCCGCTTTTAGGAGCCCTTTGATCTCATGTGACTTGCCAGCGCCGATAAGATTGCCCGCTAGGGTTTGGGCGCCGTGTTCCATTCCACCACCAAAAAAGAGCAGTAAAATAAAGAGGCTTTGATGGACGCCGGCCACGAGGAGATATTCGGGACTAATGGAGGCCATCATAGAAAAAAAGAGGCCCGAACCGATCAGTTCGAGAAGCAAAAACAACGCCGATGGGGTGCCGACACGAATCATCTCTCGTATCATTTTAGGATTGAGCCGCCATTGTGTGGTCCCATGAGCCTCCCGCTCTCGCTTCCGCAGAAAGGTGAAGAGAAGAAGTAAAACTTGTCCTGAGGTGCCAATTCCAGTAGCCACAATGGCGCCGACCATTCCCATAGAGGGAATAGGGCTGTATCCCCAAATAAACAATGGATCAAGGACCAAATTAAGCAGATTACCGAAAACGGTGGCGACGCCGACAATGGCCATACGCCCTTGTCCTATGAAGTAGCTGGAAAGAGCCGCTTGGAATCCCATAAGCGGTCCGATGCACATGAACCAGCGAAAATAGGTCTGACAAAGGAGTCCGTGAGCCGAATTGTCGAAAAGCAGGGCGCCGCCCCAGATGGCGAGTGAGTAGAAGATAGGAAGCGAGGCCGTAGAGATCCAGATCCCTTGCCAGACGGGTTCGCCAAGCTTATCCTGTTTGCCGGCACCATTGCGGCGAGCGACAAATATTCCGGTGATGCGGACGAGCTGATCGATTCCAAAGGTAACTCCCATGGCGAATGTACCTGCATTCACGGCCGCATTAAGAGCCTCAGGCGTGTACATGCCTAAAAAGAGGCGATCGACGAACATCATGCCTACCCAAGAGAGAAATCCAAGCATGAGCGGCCATGAACATTTCCAAAGTGATCGAATATTTCCTTCCATAGCAAGTACGATATCAAAATTTAAGATTAAAGTCACTAACTTTTAGACTCGTACGTCCGGTACATGGAGTCATTTGACCGCAATTCCCCTACAATGGTCTTATGGAACCATGGCAAAATATGATTATCCACTTGTAGTAATCGGCGCAGGCGCGGGCGGACTCGTAATCGCTATTGGCGCCGCCAAGGCTGGGAAAAGAGTGCTGCTGGTTGAACGCGGCACGTACGGAGGCGACTGCACCCATGTTGGCTGCATCCCCAGCAAAACGCTGATCGCAGAAGCCCACAAAGGTCACGGCGATGGAGCCGCGGCTCTCCGTCGCGTACGCGAGGTTGTGGAGGGTTTTGTGGGAGAAGAGGGCCCATCGGCCTTAAAGGAGCACGGAGTGGAGACCCTTACGGGCACGGCCACCTTCGTCGACGCCCACACCCTAAATGTTGATGGCGCCACGGTCACAGCCAACCAAATCGTGATCGCCACGGGGTCGCATCCGGTCATCCCTCCCATCAAAGGACTCGCCGACGTCCCTTTTCTCACCAATGAGACCATCTTCAACCTAAAAGCCATTCCTAAGTCGATGGGAATTGTTGGCGGCGGTGCCATCGGAGCAGAACTCGCCCAAGCCCTTCATCAGCTAGGGTGCAGAGTGACCATTATCGAATTCCTTGATCATCTTCTCGCCCGTGAAGAGCCCGAAACCATCGAATTGATGGAACAAACCCTCTCCTCTCAAGGCCTGACCCTGCAGCTCGGCCATACCGCTGAAGCCGTGCAGAACACCAACGGCTCGATCTGCGTTCTGCTACGCGATCGCAAAACCAACACGGAAGAAACCCTTTGCTTCGAGCAGCTTCTTCTCGCCGTTGGACGCGCTCCCAATTCAAAATCCCTCAACCTCGAAGCACTCGGAATCGAGAGTGGCGGTCCAATACCAATCGACAAGTACGGCCGCACCCCATGTAAGAACGTGTGGGCCGTCGGCGATTGTACAGGCGGACCGCAATTCACTCACTGGGCGGAAGCACAAGCGCGCGCCATCCTCACCTCCCTGCTTCTTCCTGGTCCGTTTAAGGTAAAGCTCCCTACCCAAGCCATGCCGGCCGTCACCTTTACCGATCCGGAAGTCGCGCGCGTCGGTCTCACCCAAGCGGAAGCAATCGAAAAATATGGGAAGAGACGCATTGCCACCTACCATCTCCCCTTCAGCAAGATCGATCGCGCGGTGACCACTGGACGTACCGACGGCTTCATCAAGTTAGTCACACGTAAGTGGAGCGGAAAGCTTGTTGGCGCAACGATTGTGGGGGAGCGTGCCGGAGCAATGCTTCCTGAGCTAGGTCTCGCCATGAAGTATGGCATCCCCTTGCGGAAGATAGCCTCTCTCGTGCATGCTTACCCGACGTACGGGCATGGGGTCCGCCGCGCAGCCGATCTTTGGCTTTCGCAAACAATTATCCCCAGCCTAAAGAAGCTAATCGGAAAGTAGGTTCATGAAACGCTGGCTCCCCCTGATCCTCATCGCCACACTGATGGCCATCGCCTACGCCTCCGGCTTTGCCGACGCCATCTCCTTCGAGAACCTGCGCATTCACCGCGCAGAAATCGTAAGCTTTGTTGCAGAACGACCCTACCAGGCACCTCTCGTTTATATTGGAGTCTATATTGTCACGGTGGCCCTCTCCCTCCCGGGAGGAGCGATGCTTTCCATCATTGGTGGATTCCTCTTCCCGCAACCTTGGGCGACGCTCTTCGTTCTTGTTGGAGCCACCACAGGTGCCGTATGCATTTTTCTTGCGGCTCAGACAGCCCTTGGCGATTTCATGCGAAAGCGTGCTGGTGGAATCCTAAAGAAGATGGAAAAGGGGCTCCACGAGAATATGGTCAGCTACCTGCTGTTCATTCGAATGGTGCCCGCGTTCCCCTTCTTTCTAGTGAACCTCGCCCCCGCACTTTTTGGTGTGCCGCTGCGAACGTACATATGGACCACGTTCATCGGAATCATTCCAGGCGCCTTCGTTTTTACGCAGGCCGGAACAGGTATCGGTTCGATCCTAGACGACGGAAAAGAGCTCTCCATGTCCACAATATTCACAACGGATGTGAAGATCGCACTATGCGCCCTAGCGCTCTTCAGCCTACTCCCCGTCGTCGTAAAGAAGTTTCGGAAGAGCTAGTACTCAGTTAAGTTTTTATTGATGCCATGAGCACCCCTCACTTCTCACCTGGCTAGGCGTTCGATCTCACCGACTCGCCAGAGTCTGCTGAGATCTCCACGCTACGCCAGGCGAGAAGTGAGGGGTGCTCATGGCATCAATAATAACTTAACTGAGTACTAGTACTCTGTAGTGAATTTAGAATCACTGGTCGTTTAGGGCAATTGCCGTGGCGTAATCTCGACTGTGACTAATCGACACCATGATCTCTTGTTCGTCAACGATGGCGGTGGGTTTTCCCTGTTCGTTGAGGTGGATCTCTATGGCGAGCCATGGGGTGGCCACCCCTAGGGCTTTAATGACCGCTTCCTTGGCAGCAAAGCGTCCAGCATAGTGTGGAATGGGGTCGTCATACTTTGAGCAATACGCCTGCTCTGAGGGGGTGAATACCTTATTGATGAATCGCGCACCCTTGCTATCGATAGCAGAACGGATGCGATCCAGTTCGATAATATCCGTTCCAATACCGCAAATCACAACTATTTGCTCACTAAAGAGCCGGATTCAAGGGTCGCTGCTGGAGCAACCGGTGGCTTGGTGAATTCACCTGTTTCGTTAGCGTTGCAGAAGACCATTCGACCTGAAGCGGTGTGCTTAACGGATAGCACTTGTGCCTTGATCGACTGTCCGATGTAGTCGCCGCCGCCGTTGACCACAACCATCGTGCCATCTTCTAGGTAACCAACACCCTGCCTCGCCTCTTTTCCGAAACGCTGCACCCTTACTTCGAGGAACTCTCCGGCTTGAGTCACCGGCTTAAGAGCATTGGCAAGGGAGTGAATATTGATGACACGTACCCCGTGCAGAGAGGACTGCTGGATCCTGTTGATGTCCGCTGTGAGAATATTTGCATTCAGTAGTCGAGCGAGCTTGACCACTTGATCCATGGGATCTGCCGCATCGGAGAAGTCAGTTTCGTCATAACGCAGTTGGAGTCCGGAAATCGCCTCAAGCTTCTTCAGTGTCTCCAAAGCGCGACGAGCACGTGCTTTCTTTGTGTCGTCATGACCATCTAATTCTGTGTTTAGACTCTTAACAACGAAGCGAGGGACAATAAGATGGTGGTCGACTAGCGCAGAATTAGCTAAATCAATGACGCGTACGTCCTGCAGGATGGAGGTGTCCATGATGATGTCGCGTTTGCTCTCGGCGCGAGGGTTGAGTCGCAAAAAAGGAATGCTCAAGGCGATCTCTTCCGAGGCGCGAATGGTCATCAAGACCCCAAGATAGGTCGTGAATAGGAAAAAACTTACTGCGATGAAGCGCTCGACGGCGGGATCCAGGTAAAGGCCACTAGCTGTCGTTACTGCTTGGAAAATGGAAAGCACGGCCTGACCCATGAGGTAGCCAAAAAAGAGTCCAAGCGTGGTAAGATTGAACACACGTAGATTGAATTTTCGAACTACGGTGTCGAATCCAATCAGAAAAAGACCAAAGGTGAGCCCAAGGAGGGAGCCTGTCAGTAGATTGGATAGAGTGACCTCTTTTCCTGGAGTGATGGAGGTCACATAGGCGGTCATAAAGACCATGCAGAGAAGAGTAAAGAACGTACGTGCGAAGGCGATAGCATTTTTCATTTGGGTCAAGCTTAGTGTTCGTTTTTTAAAGTTATCTCTCTAGGTTATCGGAATAGGAATAAGCTGTCCAGGGGATAGAGTGCTTGTAATCAGAATTATTTTCATCGGGAAGACGAAGGAGTCGTGGCTCAAAGAGGCTCTCAGAGAGTATCAGGAGAGGCTCCGCGGTGAGTTGCGCGTCGAATGGATCGAGGTGCGCGACAATGAGAAGCTCATCGCTCAAGTCGAGCGAGGCGCTGTTTTGCTTGACCCTGCAGGTAAGCTGATGGAAAGCGAGCGTTTTACTGATTACCTATACAAAAAAATAGAGGCTGGCGGCGCGCGCCTTACACTTGTTATCGGCGGACCCGATGGACTTCCCACAGAGTTGCGGTCCGCTGGCCACGACCTTCTGAGCCTCTCTCCCATGACCCTTACTCATCAAATGACCCGCCTCCTTCTGCTCGAGCAGATCTACCGCGCCACGCAGATTCGCGGGGGCCGCCCCTATCATAAGTAACCTTGTCTCATTGGCTGCTTTGCCAGAACTTAGGGCTGGCACAGTATGTAAAAAGTTGTTGATATCATGAGTGGCGACTTAGGCAATGGGAGTGGTAGCCCGCGACGGCGGGTGGGTAGAT
>JBFIDQ010000025.1:0-15473 GCA_041603795.1 Chlamydiales bacterium | reverse complement strand
TCGAGCAGTTTTTGAGCTGAGTCAAGGATTATCTTCCTTGCATCTTTCACGTTAACTTCTCGATAGCTTCCATAATCGAGAAAAATTTTCTCGTATTTGTCCGGGCCTTCACTACCAATACCCTCAAGTCTGCACTGATAGACTTTTTTCATATAGCGTCCGTGTTCATTTGCCACCTGATTAAGGCTTGACCCTCCCTCAGAATTGAAATAATAAAACACTAAAACAAGCAAGATTGCTATTTTCTTTTTTCCACTCATCTTTTTATAATTCCATAATCAATTTTAAAGTCATCTCCGAGCCTACCTAGCTTTTCCGAATACGCCCTACAGCCTGTAAGGCTATGGGCGAAGCTGTCGGGGAAGCCGGCGCATTAGCAATGATTAGGGGCCCCAGTCACACCTTGGAACTGATGGTCAAAATCAAGAAAACGCCCCTTCAGGTCTGAGATAACATGAGATTTTGCACTAATCATTCCTTTTCTTTTACAGCAGAAAGTGCTTCGGAGTAGGTTTCCAACTTGTAGTTCTTTAGGAAGCCAGTCTCTGGGTCATCAACAACGTAATGAACCTCTCCGTCTAAAAGATAAACTAATGCTATGTAGTTTTTTAGGTACCTCCTTTCTGTTGCTGGATCCCTAAGCGATATTGAAACGTCTAGATTATCCGCTGTGTAGGGATGATTCGCTAAAGAATCTTGAATTTCGGTATTAGAATTAACAATCTCAAGCAGTTTTTGGGTCGAGTCAAGAATTAGCTTTCTTGCATCATTAACGTTTATTTCCTCTATTTTCTGATAGCTTCCATAGCTGAGAATAATTTCTTCATATTTTTCCGGGCCCCGACTGCCAATCCCCTCCAATCTGCATTGATGAACCTTTTTCATGTAGCGTCCGTGCTCATTTGCTACCTGCTTTAGTGGTGAAGGTTCCGAAAAATCAAGACAATAAAGCATGTATAGCAAAAGCACCACAAGCGCTGCTATTTTTTCTTTTTTATTCACTCTTTAGACATCCATAATTATATTCAAATTCACTTCCTAAAATTAGCAATTCTTTCGAATACGCCTTACAGCCTGTAAGGCTATGGGCGAAGCAGTTGGGAAAGTCGGCGTATAAGCAATGATTAGGAGCCCCAATCACACATTGGAGTTTGTGGTCGAAATCAAGATGACATCCCTTCGGGTCTGAAATAAAACGAGATTTAGCTTTAATCATTCCTCTTCTTTTACAGCAGAAAGTGCTTCGGAATAGGTTTCAAATTTATAATCTTTGAGAAACCCTGTGTCAGGGTCATCAACAGCATAATCGATTGTGCCATCCAAAAGACTAACGAGCGCCAAAGAGGATTCTGAATACAATTTTCCTATCTCTGGATCCGCAAATAAAATTGCAATATGTAAATTTTTTATCGAGTAAGGCCTGACCGATAAAGAATCTTGGATATCAGTATTGGAATTAACAATATCGAGCAGTTTTTGAGCTGAGTCAAGGATCAACTTTCTTGCCTCGACTAATTCTGCTTCGTGACTACAGTCATAGGTGAGAAAAATTTCTTCAAGCTTTTCAGGGCCTCGGCTACCAATACCACTTAGTCTGCATTGGTGATTTTTTTTCATGTAGCGCCCGTGTTCACTTGCTACCTGATTTAGTGGTGAAGGTTCTGAAAAATCAAGACAATAAAGCATGTATAGCAAAAACACCACAAGCACTGCTATTTTTTCTTTTTTATTCATATTCTATACGCCCGTATTTATTTTTAAACTCTCTTCCTAATAGTTGCAATTTTTTCGAATACGCCTCACACCCTGTAAGGCTATGGGCGAAGCAATCGGGGAAGCCGGCATATAGATAATGATGGTTGTAGCTTTCTTTACTCTGTCCTTGTATGAGTTTTCCGAGCAAAGTACCATCCATAAATGCTGAGTAAACGCCAGTGACCACGTCTCCTAGGTTAGAGTACTGCACAAGCGCACCGAGGCCATCATTATGAATCCATTTTGGGGGAGCAAAAGCACGCATATCAAGGCGTGCCTTTTCTTCTTTTGTCATGGACTGTAGCGCTTGTAGAGTAACCAAGCAGCCACGGCTATGGCAATATTGAATGATTTTTCCTCCAGGACCATGCTTGTCCATTTCTGCAAATTGGCGCCTCCAATCATTCACTAAGTTGTTGGTGGCTTTATTTTTGAATCCCACTGCAAGGAGCATCGCATCATTTATATCAAGACCTGGGCCAAACATCTTCCCAAAGGTTGGATCAAAATTAACCAGTACATTGACTCCTCCATGAGAATCGGAAATATAGCGACCTGTTTCACGTGCGTCGCTCCAATTGTTGAATATCCCATTTTGATAGTTAACTCTGATCAATGGATGCACCTCTCCATGGCCCACTGTTCGCCCCTCTGGAGTACTCGGCTGGAACTCTTTTATGGGCTTATCTTGGTACACACCAATTTCTGGAGTGAGTAATGTCGTTAGAATGGCGCAACCAGCGAGGCCCGTTGGATCAACGTAGCTCATGGGGCTGTTGTGGACATAAGCGTAGAGATTGGCTCCGTCGGCGAAGTCGATAGGATCTGGGGTTAGCCAGCGACCAAGAGACGGCTGGTAGTAGCGATTAGGGAAACAAAGAAGTCCCGTCTCGACGTCTAGACGCTGTCCCTCAAACCGCCAGGGAGAGAGTTTACTTGTTTCAAGCTCTTCGCCAAAGGCGCTGTAGTGGTAGTTTGCTTCTTCTTCGCCAGATGAGCTTAGTAGCTTAAGCACACTACCACGGTGATCATAGAGGGGTACATAGTTTTTTCCGTGCAGCTCGAAAGCTATGGGATGGGTAGATGATGGGATCCGCAGCTCTTCTAAGGAGTCACCATAGCAGCCGATCTCCTGCCCCCGATGATAGAAGTAGCGTATTGTTTTTGTGGGCGTCTTTTTGGATAGACGGCGCCCTGTGGAATCATATTGGTAATGAGTCGTTTGACTGTTTGTAGTTACGCTGATAAGCCGGTTTAGAGCGTCGTACTTATATTGATGGACGCCATTACTGAGACAGTTGCCATTGGCATCGTAGAGATAGCTATGGATTTTATCATGAGAGAGTTGGTTAAGGGAGGTGATTTCGAGATCATCATGATCTTTTCTGCGGCGATTATCTATGGAGTCATAATCATAGCTATGGCAAACGCTTCCCTTTTCCTCAGTAAGCTGCGCTCTTGCATTATAGGAAAAGTGCTCAGTACTACCGTTGCGGCTAATTTGAGTCAGATGACCTGATACATCAAAAGCATCGAGGGTTAGCGTAAGAGATGGCGACGTAATTTTAGTTGGGCGGCTCATCATGTCCCAGTGGGTTACTCGAGAGCCTGCTTGTTCGATGAGCTCCTCTTGGAGGGGGCGTCCTAGCAGATCTCGATCCACGATCGCATGCTGGTATTGAAAATCTCCTTGAGGATTGAACTTTTCGATCTGACTAAGGTAGGAGCCTGTGTAGCTGTAGTGTGCAGAAGAGAGGTCTGGGAAGATGATCTTTTTGACCGCTCCATTCTCTGTATAGTCATAGCTCATCTCAAGACCATTACCCAGTTTCTCTACCGTGAGCTCACTATGGTCGTTGTATTGACGTTCTGTGGTTTGGTCATGGACAGCATCATAGACAGATAGAAGACTGCCCTTTTTGTTATAGTTGTAGTGATAGGCGATGCTTCCATCGGAAGAGATAAGTGAAGCGAGAAGGCTATTGGGATGAAAGGTTTGAAAAAGTTGGGTGCCATCGGGTTTTGTGGTGGCAGCAAGCCTGCCTTTTCGGTCGTATTGATATCTCGTGGTTTTGGAAAATTGGCTGCCTGGCTGCTCTGTAAGAGCAAGTGGACGGCCCATAGGATCGCGATCCCACTCAATGGTATAGCGATCCATCTCCTTGCCTTGATAAATCGTAGAGTGACTTATCTCAAGAGGCTCTCCTCGAGTATCATAAATAGCTTCGCTCGATTGAATAAGCTCGAAAAATGGGTCATAGCGCCTTGTTTTGACAACTCTTCCATGAGGGTCATGGATTTCAATGAGCCTATTGCCGGAGGGCTCTGCAGTCACTTTCTTTAGGACATTGTGCATTTCTCCATCTTGATAAGAAAAGTCGTATTGAAAGTGAGTTTCGCGGCCTTCTGGATCGATAGCGAGAGCAGGAAGACCATGGCTGTTGAAATAGGTCCTACACGTAGCAGAAAGATTGTCATCGATCCATTTTTTTTGTTCGATGCAGCGGTCTTTAAGATCGTAGACAAACGTCTCGCGAGAATAAACGGTGCCAGAGGTATCTTCTGTGCGCTTTTCTATCGTACGATTGGCAAGGTCTTGGATTTCAATTGAAGAGATGCCTCCTGCTCGAGTTGTTGTTTTGCGCCCCATGGCATCATACTCGAATTCGGTGGTGCGACCAGAAGTTGTTTGTGCAACCAGGCGCCCCGCTCCATCATAGAAGTACTCTGTGACAACCCCCTCCTCATCAGTCGATCTAAGAAGAAAGGAACCGTTATATTCTTTTTTGGTCGCATAGAGGAAAGTGTCATCAGACGCGAATGTTTCGGTGGCGATTTCTTGTTTGAACGAATCATACCCATGCCAAGTCCAGGAGCCATCGCGCGCTTTTCCAGTTCTTAAGGTTCCATTGAGGTAGTAGGTAAATTCTTCTGATGAACCATCGGGATGGAGAATGTGACTTTTTTGTCCCCGACTGTTGTAGCTATAGAGTGTTTCATTGCCTTCTCGATCGATCATCGAAGATACATTGTCAGAGCGGTCGTAGAAAAAATACTCATTTGTACGACTAGCTGGAGATGGTCCCAATTTCTGTGCAGAATAGTTGGTTGTTATTTTACGCCCATAACGATCGTAGGTAAAGCGCTTGCTATGGCCTTGAGCATCGATTTTTTTGGTGAGATTTCCTCTACTATCATACTCATTTTGGGCTTCAAGAATCTCGCCATTATTATGTTGCTCCGTTGTGGCAATGAGTTGCCCCATCCGATCATAAGTGAAAACTGTACGCACACCGCTTCCAAGAAGTTCTTTGGCTACAGGACGATTGGCTTCGTCATATTCAGTGACAGTGATACGCCCGATTGAATCGCTCTCTCTAATAAGGCGTCCGCGCTCATCATAAGTGTACTGAAGGGTGAATAGGAAAGCGTCTTCCGCGTCATAGAGGGAGCGGGAGGCAACAAGGTCATAGTCTGCATAGCGGATCTCCTCTCTTTTTAGTTGTTTTTCCTCTCCTTCTTCGAAGTAGGCTGTGAGAATAGAAAGGGGTAGACCGTTTGAAGAGTACTCACATCGAGTAATGGTGCGGTGGGTTACGCTAGTAAGGTTTTCCGGCTCTTCGGAGCTTCCGTTATCTTGGATTGTCTCAATCGCGCACCCTTTATTATCGTAGCGGGTGAACTCTCGTTGCACCAGGCGCTCTTGATCATAGATAAGCTTCGCAGTGGGAAGGAGAGTATTAGGTAGATACTGGAAACGGATATGTGGCCCGCTATCTTCCCATTGTTCCAGAAGCTGCCCTTGGTTTTCCTCAGAGTAGCGGTAGTAACGTGAAAATTGCTCTGTCCTTTTAAGGATTGGGCGCTGTTTTGCATCGAGAAAAATGCGATCGGGACCTTTGCCTGTAAGGTTCCCCACCCACGTCTCTTGGATCGCGTTTCCTCGATCATCATAGATGTAGGTTTTGCAATTAAGAATATGGTCCGCACCAGATACGAACGCTTGCGTGATAAGCTTTCCCTCTTCATCCCAGTAAAAACATTGCGAGCTATATCGTTGTTGATTAGGGGCTAGTCTTTCAATTTCAACCACCTGATGTTTGTCATTCATGTGGTAGCGCGTCTTGGCTTTCGCCGCGTCAGTAACATCCGTATACTTTTCTTTATATCCGAATGCATAAGTCGGAATCATCTTTCCTCCAGCTCCTGCTGGCTGTAAAATTTTGGTAACCTGCCCAGGGAGGTTATCGTATTCAAGCTCGATTCGAGCACCATTTTGTTCAATTGCCTTTGGAATTGGTTGGAAGTTTCTTACGTATTCAGATGGATAAATATATTGCTGTGCATGCTCAAATAAGGTTACAGGGGCATGTGAAGAGGTTATTTTTGTTGTAGCATTTCGGTATTCTTTCTTCACTGTTTCCCAGCGGGAGCCGTGTTGGAAAGAAGAGAAATAAACACATCTTTTGTGAAGTTTTTTCTCCTGATCGTAGGTTACGCTCTGTCCATTGCTGCCCGTTACCGTGTAGTGTTTATCTCCATAACTGACATTGATTTCCCCCAAATTTTCTGTTTCAGAGGGGTCGGTGGCACGAACTTGTTTGATTCGGCCTGCTTTATCGTAGGCGATGAGCACATGATTTCCACTTGGGCGAATTTCTCGTACAAAACGGTAGTTCTTTTTCTGTCCCTCGAAAAATTGGGTGGTCCCCCCTCCTAAATGAACAGTAAGAAGGCCCTGAGAAAATTCTGCCGTTTGGTTTTTGCGATGCCTGTTGAAGCCCATGGCGTCAAGGTTAGAGTAGCCTAAATCGTAGCCTGTCTTTGGCGTGGCCCTATTTTGACCGTCTCGGACGTAGTCTAGGCTTGCCCCGCGTCTATTCTCTATGCGATAGATCTTCTGTTTTTTTTCTTTACATATGTATTGTGCAGTGTGCGGCAAACCGTTGCCTTCGGCATGACCCATTTCGGTTTTAAAGTCACCGCTGCCCTCATAAATGCGATTCCAAGAAAGAGGTTCCGCCCCTTCGACTCGAACATCTTCTGATACTTGAAAGAAGGTGCCAGTCGCCGCATTAACACAACCTGCAAGTGTGAGCATTGGACTCTCTTCAGCGCGGATACCTGGCTCTTCGAGCTCCTCTCCCCTAAGTTCAGAGGGGAATGCTGAGTAAATCATAAGATGCAGGCAAAGAAAAAAATGTGAAATTTTAAACAAGTACTTCATTACCTATCTCCATGCAAATTACAAGGGAGTACAAATTATAGATGTTTCTCTTGCTTGTCAATTTGAGTATATTTTTTGAAGTTCAATTCAGACACTTAAAGTAAATTTAACGCAGAGGCGGGGAGGTCGCGGAGTCGCGCAGAGGGAGCTTCACCACTATCCACAGTCTCCTATGTATAGAAAATAAGGCCTAAGGCATGCCTGTCGGTAGATTGTGGATAGCTGTGAAGCTCACTCTGCGCGACTCTGCGACCTCCCCGCCTCTGCGTTAAGATCTCTTCAAGCCTATGATTTTTAATGCCTTATATTCAGTTTGCGACATCTTGTCTATCCCTTCGCACGCTCTCTGTTGTTGCAGAATTGCTACAATACAATCGCCTTGCAAGAACATGCCCAAGCTATACGGAAATTTCTCTCTGCGCTACTCTCAAGCTATGACTTGGTTGCACGCACTGTTTTTGGGAGTTCTTCAGGGGGTTGCTGAGTTTCTTCCTGTCAGCTCCTCGGGTCACCTCAAATTATGTCAGGCCCTATTTGGCTTTGAGCATTTGGAGACGTATGCTTTATTCGATGTGGTTCTGCACCTAGGCACTCTTGGTGCCATCTTGCTTGTGCTGCGGCACGATCTTATTGCGATGCTTACGACAATGCGCTCCAAGCTCATCTGCGTCATCATTGCCACACTGCCGCTTTTTCCCTGCGTGCTTCTTCTTAAGCCCATAAAGGCTGCGATGAACACCCCCGAGTATCTCGGGTTTTTCTTCATTGCGACAGCGTTCATTCTCTACGTTGGGGACCGCTGGGCGCGTCACCTTAGTAAAGAGGCTACTCCTCGTGAATCGCTTTATGTCGGACTTGCTCAGATTTTTGCGTTGTTTCCTGGCATCTCCCGCAGCGGAACTACGATCTCGGCTATGCGCCTTCTCGGATGGGAGGAGATGGAGGCGAAGAAATTCACCTTTTTCATGGCTATTCCAGCAGTGCTTGGTAGCGTTGCCTTGGAGCTACTTCAGATCGCCCTGGGCAAGGTGGAGGTGGCCACATTGCCTGTTTCCACTTACCTCATTGGATTTGTTGCCGCCTTTGCTTGCGGCATAGGATCATTGTTTTTCTTTCTTTACGTGCTCAAATTGGCCTGGTTCCGTTACATTAGCTTCTATTTACTTGCTCTGGGACTTTGTGCCCTCGCATTACTCACCTTTTAGTCATGGCAAAAAAGAAAAGAAAAACTGTTCAGCTCAATGAAGAACCTACCCAGCGTCTCAACGGCCTTGCTACCCTGGCCGCTGTTGCTCTTGTGACTGCGTCAGTCGTCACGTTTTATGACGGCGATGCCAGCTACAATGCCTTGGGTCTCGTTGGCCACCTCATCGGCTGGCTCTCGCTCTGGGCTTTCGGTCTCTCCGCCTATCTCCTTCTTCCCTTTTTCGGGTGGTTGGGCTGGCGTCTCGTCGTCGAAAAACCCGTCGACAACCTACTACGCAAGTCACTCACTATGGCTACGGCGACCGTCTCCGCCTGTCTACTTGCTACAGTGGTAGCTGACCACTATGCGGCGTCGATTGACCCCTGGATAGGTAGACATTTCTATTCCAAGTACGCCTTTTCGCCGGAAAATGGACAAGAACTGCGCCTTTTCTTAGGGGGTGTTCCCGCCTACTGGGCCTACCTCGACCTGCCCATTTACCCGTTTAAGCAGTTGCTAAGCGACAGCGGCATCATAGCCCTGTGTGGTACAGCCTTTGCCATCAGCGCCATCTCCCTCCTGCATCTCCGCCTGCCCACCATGCCTCGTATGCCTAGCATGCCCAAAGTTCCTCGGCTAGGTCGCTTTGTTAAAGTGCGCACGCCTTCTCCCAAGACGGAATTCGACGATCTTATTGAGATCGAACCCGAGCAAGATCTTACCGAGCGACCTGTTTTGTCCCGAAAGCTAGTTGTGATGGCTGAGGAGCGTCCCCTCAAAAAAATAAAGGCACGCCCTGCAAGGATTGAGAGTGCTCCCAGAGGCTCGTTTGCCCTTCCGGAGCCATCGCTTCTTACTCACCCGAAGAGAGTCGATCAAGGCTCTCTCAAAAAGGACCTCAAGCGACAAGCTGAGGTGTTGGAAGAGACCCTCCTCAGTTTCAATATCGAGGCGAAGGTGGGACAGATCAATTGTGGTCCCACCATTACAAGCTTCGAGGTGCATCCTTCCATCGGAGTCAAAGTACAGAAGATCAAGTCCCTCGAGCATGACATAGCGCTCAACATGGAAGCGCGCTCCATCCGCATCATTGCACCGATTCCCGGAAAAGCAGCTGTCGGAATTGAGGTTCCAAATCCGCGTCCACAAGAAGTTGGTTTCCGCGATCTACTCACCACCTATCAGGAGTCTGATAAAAAGTGCCAGCTCCCTGTTCTTCTTGGCAAACAGGTCAATGGAGACACCGTCATCACCGACCTCGCCAAGATGCCCCACCTGATCATTGCCGGAGCTACAGGTGCTGGTAAGTCCGTCTGTATCAACACGATTGTCATGTCACTTGTCATGAATTTGCGGCCCGATCAGGTCAAGATCCTTATGATCGACCCCAAGAAGGTCGAGCTCACTCCCTACACTCACCTACCCCATATGATTGCTCCCGTTATTACCGAACCGCAAGGTGCCTGCTCTGCCCTCAACTGGCTTGTGAAGGAGATGGAGAAGCGATACGAGTTCTTAAAGAGCGTTGGGGTACGCAACATCATCAGCTTCAACGAGCGCAAGCGCAATCTTGAGCTTGAAGAGGCACTGGACATCGATATTCCGGAGCGCATGTGCTACATGGTTGGGATCATTGATGAGTTAGCCGACCTCATGATGGTCGCCCAAAACGACATCGAGACCCCCATCGCGCGTATTGCCCAGATGGCACGTGCCGTGGGTATTCACCTTATCCTCGCCACGCAGCGCCCCTCCCGCGAAGTTCTCACCGGACTCATTAAGGCGAACTTTCCCACTCGAATCGCCTTTAAAGTTAGTAGCCGAGTAAATAGTCAGATTGTCCTCGACAGCTCAGGAGCGGAGAGCCTACTCGGCAACGGCGATATGCTCTTTCTGCCACCAGGGACAGCTTCCCTGATGCGTACTCAGGGTGCCTTTATTCGCGATGAAGACCTCAATCGAGTGATCGACCACATCTGTAAGCAGTCACCTCCTAACTACCTCATCGAAAGCTTCGATATGATGGCGATTGATGAAGCGGTCGAAATCCAAGCGGAACCACGTGATCAACTTTACGACCAGGCTCTTATGACCGTACTTGAAGCGGGCTCCGCATCGACCTCTTATCTTCAGCGCAAGTTTAAAATCGGCTACACACGCGCAGCAAGCCTGATGGATGAGCTCGAAGAAAACGGAGTCATCGCTTCCGCTGAAGGAGCCAAACCACGCAAAGTACTGATGGGCAAAGGGAAAGGTGGCGATGAAGTCTAATCCGCAAGAGCCCCTTCGCCGCCTTGGCTGGGCTCTACTTCTCCTAGCCCTCTCCACCCTTCCCCTTGGCTACGCCGCCTCACAACAGTGGTTGCCAGGCTCCCTTTCCTCCGACCCCATGGGCTACCCCGCAATGGGAATCCTTTTCCTTACGATGAGCGGATTCGCTCTCCTGGGAAAACGAAGAGGCTCTTATGTAAATTAATTTTACATCTGGTAGGATGAAGCGTATCTAGAGAGGGCGATCATGGACAATATTGGCTCCATTTTGATTACAGATGATTCAGCAATTGTGGTCGAAACGATCAAGCAGGCCATTAAACCTACGGGGTACAAAGTCATTGTAGCGACCGATGGTCAGGAGTGCCTCGACATGGTCAAGAAGCACGCACCGGAGCTCATCTTCCTCGACATCATGCTTCCCAAGGTACACGGAATTCAAGTTCTTAAGACGCTCAAGGGAGATCCCCGTACGGAAGACATTGGTATTGTCATGTCCACCGGCCGCTCTCTCCAGCAAGACTACCAGGCGAGTGTGGAAAGCGGTGCTGACTACTACCTTACGAAACCATTTACAGAAGAGCATATCCAAACAATTGTAAAGAATTTCTTTGCAGGCACTCTCCAACCAGCTCCCTTTTCGATTGATTCAGGACCGACAGTTTCGTCCGAAGAAAAACTCGTCTATCAACCGGAGTCGCGAGTCAAAACAGATTACGTTCGCTTCTGGGGTACACGAGGATCAATTCCGGTAGCGGGACTCGACTATTACCGCTATGGAGGCAACACGTCTTGTCTTGAGATCCGAAAGGGTGATGATCTGATCATCATCGATGCCGGCACAGGAATTCGCGAACTTGGTGAGGAGGTTTTGCAATCTGGCATTACCGATGTCCATTTGGTGATTGGGCACACCCACTGGGACCACATCATGGGCTTTCCATTTTTCGGTCCTGTTTACAGCCCAAAATTCAACATCCACATTTACGCGGCTACTGGATTTCACAAGTCCGTTGAGGAGCTCTTCAGCGGCATGTTGGACCACGACTATTTTCCAGTGCGTCTTGATGAAATGCAGGCTAATTTCAAGTTCCATGATTTACAAGATGGTAAGCCGATCGAAGTTGGCGGCATAAAGGTGCACTACCATTACGCCAACCACCCCGGCTCGACCCTATGCTTCAAGGTAGAAACGGCAAATCGACTCGTCGGATATGCGACGGATAACGAAATGCTTCTTGGGTACCATGGCCATCCCAATTCAGTCGGCACCGACCACCCTTTGTTGAATCCGTACCGTGGGCTCATCGATTTTTATAACGGGTGTGACGTACTCGTGCACGAAGCACAATTTACTCCTGAAGAGTACCTAAGCAAAGTTGGGTGGGGCCACAGCTCCGTCTCCAACACAGCAGTTCTTCTCAAGTATTGCAATATTAAGGAGTGGGTGGCGGTCCATCACGACCCTACGCATACCGACTCTATTCTCCTAAAGAAGCTTGAGCTACACCGCAACGTGCTGGAAGATTGTGGACTCACTTGCCGCGCGCACATGGCCTACGACTCGCTCGCATTGCCGATTTAATGCGTATACCATGCGGAGGTATACGCATGTTTCACGAAAAAATTCCTTGCTGACTTTTAGAGGCAACGCCTCAGCAGGCCTACAGGCCTTGTTCACCTTTTCGGTCACTCCAGCCACGAAACCCAATTCCACCCAAACTAGAATTAGGGGCGAATGCCCCGGCACATGCTAGCCTATGGTGTGAGCCATAGCTGACATTGAGCAGTTATGCTGCTTCAGATTTGGATTTAGCGATTTTCAGACTAAATTGACGGTAATAGCAGGGTAATTTTACCAGAATAAAGAATTCTTCAATTGTTTTCAATTCGAGTTTATGCTAAAAGTCGTTTTAATAAAACTTAATTCAGGTTCGATTTATGAGCGTTGTTGCTACATCAATAAAATATTCAAGCCAGGCGATGGGAACTATACTTAGTGGCGCCGAGTGGCTTGAACATCAAGTCAAGTGGATGTGTGGCGAGACAGGTAGTTCTAGGGTGCAAATGGTCGGGGCTCTGGCAATAGCTGCCTTGTCAGCCTTTGCAATGGTTAATCGATACAGTGCGAAACCCGCAGCTAAGGCGCCCGCAAACATTCCAAACGGGGACGTTCGCCGTTTACAGTCCAAAATTATTGGTCCATTAGAACCTGAGAATGCCCAATCGATGAGCTTGGTTCCGAGAGCGATGGGTGATCACAACCCTTGGAAACTAATGTGCACCCGCGACTTCAGTGTCGGAGTTACTTCGACGGAACGTCGGTGGGACGCTCTATATGAAAAATTGACAAGTGGAAACTGCCGTTTAGAAACAATGAACTATGGCAAAGTTCTTTCAGGTGATTGGTGGAAGAGTATTGAAAGGCTCGGTTTGAATACACTTGCTAAGCAGAAATCGGCGGGCCAACTTTGTTTGCGGACCACGTTCCGATCAAGGGGATGCATGCCGAGCACCACTTTGGGTGGGGGTAGGGTGGTAGTCGCCGACTGGGATGTCCTAAAGGTATATGTACCTGGGAAAGATGGAGTAGCAGCACAAAGCGGTAGGACGGACGATCATTCCGCTATCAATTCAGTTATTCAACTTAGCGATGGAAGAATAGTGACGGGGTCGGACGGTGGGTTGAGGGTGTGGCGGCTTGACAGTCCTCAACTGAAAAAACCGTATACGTTAGAGTCATCTTCCTCCAATTCTAATGGTAGTAATGAGGCGGGTTATATAATTTCTAACGCCCGTGAAGTTAAGGGTGGGCCTACTGAAATTAATTGCATGGCGGAGTTGGAGTATAGTGAGGGTTGGGGTGATCCAAAGGTCCCGATAGTGGCCATCGGACGCGGCGGGGACAACGGATACGTCGATTTATATGCTATTCCAAAAGAGTCAGTCGAGGGGAGTCCCTTAAAACTCATTAGGAAGTTCTCATCCCTTCGCTGCCCACCCTCTCAAATTATGCAGCTGAAGAATGGAAATATCGTGGCGGCGGCCGGAGGCTATCTCCGCATGTATCCAAAGGGCCATGATCAGAATCAGGAGATCGATTTATGCGTTGGCGGCTACATCCACCAAATGGAAGCTCTGTCTCGTGGAGGTTTTGCAATAGGTCTTGGTGGTTACCGCAAAGGGTTGAAAATATATTCGGCCAAGGGGCTACAATTGTTTTACCTAAAGACAAAGAAAGATGATATTGTGTGTATCAAAGAACTTAGCGATGGCAGAATCGCCTTTGCAGGGGAGGGGAGTTCTGGTCTTAAAATATGGGATCCAAGCCTAGGTGAAGATCACCATATCTCAGTAACAGCCTTGATAGACCCGGAATCCGAGGATAGTCGTATTGATACTATACAGCAGTTGCCTGATGGTACGCTGGTGACAGCAGACAACTTGTCTTGCCAGGGTGAGTTGGTAAGATGGGCCTTGCCTAAGAAGAAAAGCCAACCCAGCTAGTGCGGCATGGTTGGCGCCGCTAGCGGCGTTCGCCTAACCCGGTTTTTGTTCATCAGGGCAGCGTTTTGCCTCCAGCTTCCTTCAGATTCCATCTCGCGATGGACACCCTTGCCTTCAGCTAACTATTCCCCCCTTCGGGCTAGTAAGAGACTCACATTCCGCATGTCGAGAGCTAAATTATTCCTTTTTTCGAAGAGGTTTTAATTTGGCACAAGCTTGTTATTGTCACAAGCTTGTCGAAGCCTGTCCTGAGCCTTCTATTGTTGAGCGCCGTGGAGAGAATTCTCATTGGGGGCCCACAGTTAGCTGCGGGAGCAGCTACGGAGAATGCTTCCCACGGCGCCCAGCAATAGAAGGCTCACGCCATAGGCAATAAACCTGCCGAGGCGCTGCCTCTAAAAATCAGCAAGGAATTTTTTAGATAAAAATAAAGGCATAGCTACATCGAAGTGTTTACGCGATTTCTTTCATCGCCGGGTTTGTGGCCGTAACGGCTTTTCATATCATTGACTGACTGACGAGCCTGCTTCACCTCTTGAATCTCGAACTGAATCAGTCCCTTGCGCACTGCAAGGTTACCGATAAATTCCTCGTTATACTTGGAGAAATCCTGCAATTTATCCTGAATTCGATTCCAAGCCGTCTCTTTTTTGACTGCGTCTCCAAGCTTTTGAACCGACTTATCATGCTTAACGAGTTGCGCGATAAGTTCCTCCTGCTTGCCTTGAAGTGCGCTAAGCTCTTCAACGGTCACCTTACCCTGAGAAATGATTTTCAGAGCCTTTGCATTGTCCACCAAAGCATCGAGGGTGGTTTCCATGTCAGCAAGAGGAAGTTTCGCCATCGCTTATCCTTGTATGTTGATTCCAGCAGGCGGTTGTGCCTGAGCAGGATTTTGTACCACGCTATCCTGGACCTCACGCCATGCACCTAGCAACGTTTCTAGTAAGCGTCGCGACTCGCGCATAGGTTCAAGATCCTTCGTCATATTTGCCTCTACCAAGCGCCTATTCGTGTACTCGTAAAGGCGCATAAGATTCTTAGAAATATCGCCCCCCTTTTCCATATCGAGGGCTACCGAGAGTTCCGTAACGATGTTCTGCGCACGTATGCAGTTGTTATGAAACTCCTCGATCCAATTTTCTGCCTGCCGCTTGTGGGCTTCCTCGCAGCGGTTAATAAAATCGATCGCGCCCTCATAGAGGAGAACAATTAGTCTCCCCGGTGAGGCTGACTCTATTTGAGTCTTCTTATATGTCTTCGCTATATCACTCTGATTTCTCATGGCCTGCTGTTGCTTCCTCCGTAACCTCAAGTTTTCGGATTTCTTCTTTCAGAGCTGGGACCCCCTTGGCCACGCCCTCCAAAAGAGGAATCACTTCATACTGAAAGAGGTCAGTAGCGAGAACAAAGTCCTCACCTTCCATGGCGGAGAGAATTTCCCCCAAAAGAGATCTGATGGACTCAAGAATGTCGCCCATCTTCTTCCCGCCGAAATCGACCCTCTCTAAGGGTTCGGGTAGGAGC
>JBFIDQ010000024.1:0-15959 GCA_041603795.1 Chlamydiales bacterium | reverse complement strand
TGCGTTTGCTCGCATCCGCGAGCTGCTCTTGCCATGGGCTAAAATCTACCTACCCGCTTTCGCGGGTTACCACTCCTTTTGCCAGAGCCGAACAGCAAGAGGGGTTAATGTATCAAGAATTTTTTACACAAAGTGCTAAACTTTCTACAATAATTTCCTAGTGAAATTTTAGTTCTTAAAGCTTTTATTAAGCCTAATCTACTAGCTAATTCGTCTCTTATTAAATTAAAGTATTTATAATCTTTATATATGTTAAAATATAGGTATAGGTAATATTAGTGGAGATTTAGCATGGTAGGTGGTCCTTTGGACAGTGTTGGTCCAGCAAGCGACGCATCTGGTGTTTCTGGTGGGCAGCAAGTGCAACAAGAAGACGCTGGTGCGTTGAGTGGGCACGTGGTCAAGGAAGGCGGACTAGATGCTTCTACTCGCGAATCAGCCGTTGCAAAAGAGCCGCTTGCCACCTTGGGGCAGTCTGGAAGGACGGAGATGGAAGTGAGTGATCTGGAAGTGACACCGGGAGAGGTCGACCCTGGGCAAGGTCGTGGTCGCTCCGGTACCATTGCAGAGAGCTCCTTAGGGTCCCGAGCCCTTTCCTTTGACGACAGTGGGGCGACTCTCCTGGACGAATCTTTTGCGAGTATGGCGAGTAGCTATCGAGGGGAGACCCCTCCACCGCTACCTAAGAGTAAGCCGCCACCGCTGCCTAAGAGTAAGCCACCACCGCCTAAGGGTAAGCGGCCTAAAATGCCTACGAGTAAACAACCTCCTCGCCCAAGCATCGCTTCTGGCGAAAAGCCTCCTCCGTCTAGGCCAGTTTCCTATGGAGACTATAAAACTGCCGTTCTTGGGCCTAAGAGTGGAGCTACCGGATCTAGAATGATGAGGTTGAAAAAAGGCGAAAAGGCTGTTTTAAAAAAATCATATACTCCCATGCTAGTAGGGTAAAGGTAATTTCAAATGGTATGAAAGGAATTGGTGAAACAAAAAATAAAAATGAATATAAAGCAGCTTTAAAGGCGTGTGCCAATGAAATTAAGGCTCTTTTGAATGATATGAAAAGTGCTGACTATTCCCCAGAAGAATTGGTAACTGCTAGGGATATGTTGGCCAAGCAATTCGCTATGAACATGTTGAAGCCAGTGGATAGTCTGGTCAAGCCGCTGAAGAGCCTGGTTAATAATAGAGATTTTGGGGCGGGGGTCATCCAAGCAGATGCGTGCAAACGTCTTAATGCAGTTAAAACAGAGGTTCGTCGCTTGGTTGCTTGGGGTGAGAATCTATCCCCGAATGCATCGTTAAAGGAGAAAATTAAAGCTTTGGTCGGTGCTGAAAAAAGGACATGGAAGGCCGTGGAATCGGGCTTTAAGCCTTTTTCCGCCTTAACGACGAGGTTGCAAGACACTAACGGTAAATCCGGCTTGAGCTTTGATGATAAAAATTCGGTACCGGGTTCTGGTCGTGCATTGCTTTGGAATGGTTTACTAGGAAGTACTTTGGGAGTGGCTTTGGGCGAATCTGTTAATCCTACTGCTATTTCTTTTAAAAATAGAAAGAGTCTCATTAAACTAACTGAGCTAGTTGATGATTTTAATAATTTCAAAGAGGATGGGTTGACTAAAGAAAGTTCTTCACTTGGTGATCTTAAAACCAAAATGAAGGAATTGAGGAATGGAATGTTGAAGGCTATGTTGGTTCTCGAAAGTTCTGGGGGTATACGGAAGAAGCAGGCTAAAATCTATTTGCAACAATTAAATAACGGAATTAAAGCTGTCAGTGCGCCGGAGGCCACTGCTGCCTCAGTCAGGGCTGCATTTTTGAAGACTGAAGGACCCTAAAGCCGCGGCTAATACTCCTTTTGCAACTGCTGCATCCTGCGTTTCTCATCGCGTTCTTTGATTGCAGCGCGCTTATCATGAAGTTTTTTTCCTCGAGCGATCCCAATCTTTAGCTTCGCACGGCCCTTTCTTAGGTAGATGCCTAGGGGCACGAGTGTGTTGCCTTTTTGGGCGACGTGCTCCTTGAGCTTGTTGATTTCATAATGGTGAAGGAGGAGTTTGCGGTCGCGTCGCTCCTCATGATTATGAATATTTCCATACTTCCAGTGCGCAATATGGGCGCCGACGAGAAAAATTTCGTCGCGAATAACTCGTACGTACGCCTCTTGTAGGCTGCCGCCGTGGTCGCGAAGCGACTTAATCTCTGTCCCCAGAAGCATCATGCCAGCCTCAAACGTTTCCAGAATTTCGTAATCGTGGTACGCTTTTCGGTTGCTGCATAGGTCGCCGGTGGATGTTTTCTCTTTCTTTTTAGCCATGATGCGTTCCATTATAGAGACCATGTTAATTTACTGTAAGTTATGAGGTGACTTGTGAAATTTGTCATAGCGAAAGAAGAGTTTAGTCGACTAGTAAGCCGCGCCGTGAATGTGGTCCCTACTAAGCCATCAATTCCAATTGCTGGCAATATTTTGGTTGAAGCGCGGAATGGGATGATTACCCTTACTGCGACTGACCTTACTGTCGGAGTTCGTTGCCACGCGCCTGCGAAGGTTCTGGAAGAAGGGGGCACTACCCTTCCCGGGAAGACCTTAGGGTCTCTTGTCCGCGAGCTGACGGCCCACAATGTGGAAGTGACCACTGGCAGCAATGAGATAACCGAAATCGTTGCTGGCGCTTCGCGCTTCAAGCTTAACGGAATGTCTCGCGCCGAATTCCCTGAATTCCCTGAGTTTTCCGGAGCGACGCAGATTAAATTTCCTAGAGAGGCGCTTCATGACGCGCTGTTCCGTACGGCTTTTGCCGTCTCTCGTGAGGACAATCGCTTCATGCTCATGGGCGTGATGGCCGCCTACGCTGGAAAAACGCTAACGTTAGTCGGTACCGAT
Organism: Chlamydiales bacterium; assembly: GCA_041603795.1. Classification (GTDB taxonomy): domain Bacteria; phylum Chlamydiota; class Chlamydiia; order Chlamydiales; family JBFIDQ01; genus JBFIDQ01. The sequence goes on along the minus strand of JBFIDQ010000024.1, from coordinate 13,072 downwards.
GGCAAGCGGTTGGCTAAGACAGAGACTACCGTTGAGGCAGAGATTCCCAACGAGGGAACTTGTATCATTCCAATTAAGGCCGTAGAGGAGTTCCTCAAGGCGACAGCCTCTGGCGATCCAGAAGCAGAAACGCAGCTCTCCTTTTTCGAGGATAAGGTCGCTTTGCAAACCGTTGACGGCATCGTCATCAGTAAATTGCTTACCGGTGACTATCCGGACTACAATCGGGTGATCCCTGCTGCTGGTGATACGACGCTTTCTCTTCACCGCGAAGAGCTCATCGCGCTTCTACGCCAAATCTCTCTCTTCGCTGCCAATGTGAGCCACTCGGTGCGCTTTAGCTTCGGCGATGGCGAGCTTAATCTCTCCGCGAACACCTCCAATGTAGGTGAGGGTCGGGTCAGTATGCCCGTGAACTATAGCGGGGATCGCCTTGACATCGCCTTCAACCCGAGTTTTTTCATCGACATTCTGCGGCACTGCCGTGGGGAGACGGTGGAGTTGGAGCTGACGGATACGTTTAATCCGGGGAAGTTGCGCGATCCGGAAGCGGAAGGGGCTCTGTATGTTCTCATGCCAATGCGCCTTAATGAGGAATGAAACTCTGCTCCCTCCGCCTCGTAAACTTTAGAAGCTTCACGGAGAAGACTCTCGAGTGCGGTCCAGGCCTGAATGTTATTGTGGGCCCCAACGGGGTGGGTAAGAGCAACCTTCTGGAGGCGATCTATCTGCTGATTGTAGGGCGCTCCTTTCGCACGAATCAGCTTAAGGATCTTATCCGTAGCGGCGCCGACGCCTTTTTTGTGGAGGGGGTCGTTGAAAAGGGCGGCTCGCGTCGAACCCTTCGCTACGGGTTCGACGGCGAGCGTCGCCGGATCACCGTTAATGACACGCTGTGCCAAACTACGGCACAACTTTTGGGTCATTTGCAAGGGTCGCTAATTGCGCCGTCCGATGAAAAGTTGGTCAGTGGAGCTCCGCAGACGCGACGGCACTATCTCGATATGCAAATGGCGCAGATTGATCCGCTCTACGTCTTCCACCTCACCCGCTATCACTGCGCATATCGCCAGCGCAACGCCCTCTTGCGTCAGCGCAAGAGCGCCGCTATTGAGTCGTGGGAGGAGGAAATGGCCCGCTCCGGAGCCTATCTTCGCTTCTTTCGAGAGAACCTTGTGAAAACCCTCTCCTCTCGCGCAGCGACGATCTTTTCTTCGCTTCATGAGAAGGAGGTTCCTCTGACTCTTTCCTATCACGGCGACCCCCCATTGACTTCAATTGAGCAGCTTGAAATGGCGTATCGCGCCATGATGGAGTCACAACGCCCGCGCGAGTTCGATCGCGGCACGACCCTTGTTGGGCCTCATAAAGACGACTTGAAGATTCTTTACGGTGGGGAGTCTTCAAAGGTTTTTGCGAGTGAGGGACAAAAACGTCTCATCGTGGGGGCGCTCAAAGTCGCCGAATGGGAGTGCATTGCGGCGCGCACAGAGGGCACTCCGCTAATGCTCGCGGATGACATCGGAATTAGTCTCGACCGAACCCACAAGGGTAACCTTCTCGGCAATCTTTCTGATATGGGCCAAGTTTTCGCGACGACGCCCGAGTTAACTGGCGAAGAGCGAGGAGATCCCGTTATTCACGATCTAGCTGATAATCAGGTTGTAAATGGTGTGTGAGGACGGTTCGATCGGTTTTCAACGCAGGGATGCGGTCATACTTTTGCCCACAAGTATTTTTGGCGGAAATATGCGGTTTGTGCAGTGCGGGCTTGTTTGCTGCGGCAGCAGCAGCGCCGGCGAATCGATATGTCCCGAGCTCGATGGAAAATCAACACCGCCCAAACCGCTACCGGCCCGCCGGCGCTGCTCCCGCAGCGCGGGCTTTACATCTCCTGTACCCCAGGTTCCGCATGCGCTCCACCTGGGCTAGGCGCCGCTGCTGCTGCCGCAAACAAGCCCGTACTGCACAAACCGCAAATGCTCGTGGGTAAAAGTATGGCTCGTCTCTGCGTTGATATGGTTTTATCCAACGGCTAGTCGCTGATGGCGCGTGTTCCAAATTGAGTAAGCTTGAAGCATGGCTTTCCGCGATAGTGTCCGGTGGCGACCATACCTAGGTTGCAGAGTCTTTGCAGAACGGTAAAGCGAATCAGCTCCAGTTCGTCGGCATTGTACTCAGGTATAGCGTAGCGCCATCTTTTGCCCTGTTTTCTTAGGGCGACCTCTTGCGCGGAGCCCACCGCAATCGACAGCCCTTTGAGGTAGTCCTCAAATAGGGTCCAGCCTACTTTGTTGTATGCCCTTAGGCTGCGCTCAATCTCGCGGATGTTGCGGTCCGTTGCCAGCTCTGGATTCGGATAGAGTTTTCCCATGGGGTGGCGGTAGAGGTAGATGGCTCTGTCCTCTGGCGACATCGCAAGCCATTCGTCACCTAGACGTAGGCTATCAGCAAGGTCTCCCAAGGCTGAAAAGTATTCCTCTTGTGCTTGTCCCTGCAGGACTACCTGGGATGAGTTTTTCAACGCCTCGCGTCCATCTCTGATGAGCGTTTCGAGATCCTTTAAAGGCCCGAAATCTTCAGGACAATGGCGTACTACCTCTTCCGGATGCTCTACCCCTTTTGGAGCGCTTTCGCGTTTGAATTGGAGATACTCTCGCCACTCTGCAAAGGGAGTAACGACCTCTTTCCACTCGTCACCAATGCGATTGTAGCTGAGGCAGCAGAGGACGTTGAATTCTAAGTGGAGCATATACTCCTCAAAGAGCTCTCTGGTCAGATGGTACTTTTCGCGAAGTTCACGTGAGCGCAGTTTGAGGTCCGGCGAGGCATAAACATCCTCCATGATGCCCAGCATAATGGGATCTTCGATGGCCAACTCCGCCACGTAGCGCTCGAAAATGCGCGGTGTGAGAAGACTTTTCTCAACGAGAGAAGAGAAGATGTTGTCGGAGGTTTTTGGAATCGAATACCAGGTCGGCAGGACCTGTATCGGCACCTTTCGCAGCAGGCCTTGTAGGAATTCCATATCTGGACGAAAGTCATCATCGAAAAGTTGGATGAGGAAGTCGTAGTACTTGCGCATCTCCTTGTCGACAGTGATTACATCGCCTTGAAGAGTGAGCAGTCTCGTTTTACTCAGCTTGTTGAGAATGGGAACGAGTTTATCAACAGTGATTTCTACTTCATCCGCGAGATTGGCAGAAGAAATGGTGAGAGAGCTATTTAAAATTTCCTCGAGGACTTCTACTTCCAATACCGTGAATTGTGAAAGAAGAAGTCGATTTTCAATATCGCGACGGTAGTTGTAGTCAGTCAGCGAAATCTTGTTTTTTTTCGAGGGCGAAACGATCATGCCCTTGCCTTTTCTCTGGTTTTTTGGTCAATGTTGAGAGTGCAGAGAGTGAGTAGGTTCCGCTGAGGTCACTGTCGATGCCGCAACTATATCAGGTGTTCGCTACTCATGCAATGATGCTGGGATTTTTAATGCGAAAATCTTGCTGTATAAGGGGGGGTGTGGTTCATTGAATCATTCTTTGTCTGCATTGCAGAAAAGAATTGAATTTATTTGTTGTCATGTCTATAATTGAGGGATGCGGAGAATGAATACAGTGGAAACAACTCAGTCACAGATCAATTTCGAGGCTCTAAGCGAAAGCGCTTTAGCAGAGAAATTTGGGCTCACAGATGAGCATTTTGCTCGCTTTGCCGCTGCTGCGCAGAGGATCTATCTGAGCGAGCGGTGGGATGACGCTGCCGATGCTTATTTCTTTCTCTCTACGGTTAAACCGCTACAACCTACTTATTGGATTGGACTCGGACTATCGGAGCAAAAGCGCCAAAATCATGAGGTGGCGAGTCAGGCCCTAGGCATGGCAGCCACGCTTCGCAGTAGCGACCCCTACCCGACGCTTCTTCTTGCCAAGTGCTTACGGGCTCAGGGCGAGAAGGGGGAAGCCGGCATTGCGATTGATCGAGCCCTCAGACTGGCAAGTTTGCCCGATGGCGACCCGAAACTTCTTCAGCGTGCGCAGCGATTGAAAAGGGAGTGGAGGTAGCAATGGAAATCAAAGATCCGGAAGAGATGATTCGTGTGGCCACAGAAAAAATCGCTAAAGCCTTAATGGATCCGGAGAAGGAACCAAAAAATTCCGCTATGGAATCACTCGAGCAGTACAACGCCCGAGTAAAAAACCAAATTTTTCAAGGTGTCAACGGGCAGAGGCAGCGTCTCGAGCGAGGCTATGTTCTGCTTATGGAGGAAGTTGACGCTTAATCAACACAAGTTGAGGAGATGACAGGATGTCAACACCAGAATCGTTTGCTGTAAATGACCGAGTTCTTAGTTTATTTAAGGATCCGGGTCACGCCGTAGAAGTTTTCTTAGCAGAGAACTCTTTACAATCCGATATGAAACTATCTGACGAGGAGCTACGTGAGTTCTTCTACAATGCAGTCACTGCATATAACGAGAAGCGCTTCGACGAGGCGATCGATACGTTTACCCTGCTTACTGCGATTCGACCTGAAGTACCTAACTTTTGGCTCGGATTCGGAGCGGCTCTTCAGTCGTCAAAAAAATACCCAGAGGCACTAAACGCGTTTAAGATGGGAATCTTTGCCAGTGCGAAGGACATGACCCCTTATCTCTACGCTGCGCGTTGCTGTCTTCAGGTACGTGACTACGCCCACGCTTTGGAGATTTTAGAGGTAGGGCTGGATCATGTGGAAACAAACGATCCACACCTGGAAGAGGCTCGTAAGGATGCTGACTTAATTAAGGCGCACCTTACCTAGACTTCAATCCCTCGCATAGAGAGTTGCCGGCGTAGGTCCTCTACGCCGGTAAAAGGCTCCGCGTCAATTGAAAGTGCGCGGGCCGCCTGTATGTAATCAGGTATATCATCCGTATAAAAACAGCGCTCCGGCGAGCAACCTGCTATCGACAAAGCGGTTTCAAAGATCTTGGCGTTTGGCTTAACCGCGCCGACTTGATAGGAAAGAACGACATCGTCAAATGGGTCGAAGAGCCCATACTGGTCGTTGATGTAGGTGTGGTGAGATTCGGAGATATTGGAGAGGGCGATGATTCGTATTTTTTGTTCCCGCAGAGAGCAGATGACCGGCAAGAGGGGCTCGTTCACATGAAAGATGTCCGAAAGCGCGTTGTGAACGTCTTCACTATTGAGCGGTCGCCCTGCTATGGTCGATAGGTCGCGGTAGAGCTCCTCTGTGGTGATCTGTCCAGCCTCGTAGCGTAGCTGTCGGCTGTTATCATTAAAAAATGTTTGAATCTCTGGTAGGTCGGTTTCGCAGACCGCAGCGACCTGCTCGAACATTTTTTGGTGACTAAAAAAGAGCAGGACGTTGCCTATGTCAAAAAACAGGACTTGAGGCGGCTCAGCTTTCATCGGATAACTCCTTGCGTGATACCACCCAGGCCTCGAGGTGGGGAATTTTTGCCTTAAGGCTCTCTGTCCACTGTCGCGCTTCGTCGACGTCGTTGAAGATCATTGCAGCTGTTGCTAGGGCGTCAGCAAGTTGGCAACTGGGGGCGAGGATGGATACGCTCGCTATCGATTCATTGGTGCGGATAAGGGGAGAGAGCGTGCGGGGATCGATGATGTGAAAGTAGGTCGTGCCCTCATTACCGACCCAGTATTGCATGTAGTCACCGCTCGTCGCAAGCCCCTCATCTTCCAGCTCTAGCGTGTCCAATGCCTTGGTCGGATCACTACTGCCTAAGGCGCTAATGAATACCGTCCAGGGGCGTCCTTCGGGGTGCTGACCCGCCGTAGCGATTTCACCGCCCCACTCGAAATAGACGTTTGGATAGCCAGCGTCCTTAAAGCGATTGACCACACGATCCACGCAGAGTCCCTTGGCAATGCCACCTAGATCAAGTTGAGTCAGGTCGTGGTCCTTAGAAAATATGCCGTCACTAAAATGTATGTGGTGCCAGCCCACAGCTGAAGCAACCAAGGCAATTTCGTCCTCGCTAGGTTGCTCACCGGCCTCCAGTTTCTCGCGCCAAAGTGCTTGTAGTGGCTCTATGGTGGGGTCGAATCGACCGCCGGTGAGTTTGACGAGTTCATTAGTCTCTGCAAGAAGGCGCTCAAGTTGCGGCGAAAGGGGGGCGGGTTGACCCGCGCGCAGGTTGTTGAGGTGGGAGAGTTCGGAGTCAGGATTGTACTTGTTATAGAGGCGATCTGTCTCGTCAAAACAATCCGCGAGAATACACCCTGCCTCACTTTCTTGCTCGGGCGTCAGCAGTTCGCCGATGAGTAGCCGGTATGGCATTGTCATGCTCACACCGGAAAGTATCGTGGTGGGTCGCCTCTCACTCTGCGGGGCTGGATCACTGCAGGAGAAGAGAAGAAGGAGAAGCGCGGAAATAAGTTTCATGGTTGTCGTACCTTGGATCCACAAAAGGAAAATCTCTCTTCTTCCGGTAGGCCGTGGCTACGCTGATAGGCGAGGAGAGTGTTGTGTAGAAGCATTGCGATGGTCATTGGTCCCACTCCGCCGGGAACGGGAGTGATCGCCGACGCTTTCTTGCTAACCTCGTCGAAATCGACATCGCCAGCAAGACGGTAGCCGTTACGGCGTGATGCGTCGTCAACTCGGGTGATGCCTACATCGATAACGACCGCACCCTCTTTGATCATGTCGGCTTTGATGTTTCCAGGCTGACCCGTAGCAGTGATGAGGATATCTGCCATCCTGCATATATCCTGTAGGCGTTCCGATGCGCGATGGACGACCGTAACAGTGGCGTCACGTCCTTTGCCTCTTTGAATAAGAAAGGCCGCCAGTGGTTTTCCGACAATATTGCTGCGGCCGACAATGACAATATGTTTGCCTGCCACGGGAATTTGTGCGTGCTCCAGCATGACTTTGATGCCGAGGGGGGTGCAAGGGACAAATCCGTCGTCAGCTCCATTGAGAAGCTTTCCTGAGTTGATTGGATGGAATCCATCGACATCTTTAGAGGGATCCATGGCCTCCAGGACCCGTTGTGAGTCGATGTGGGAGGGGAGAGGAAACTGCACAAGAATACCGTCGCATTCCTTGTCAGCGCTAAGGGTTTCGAGAAGAGCGAGTAGCTCCTCCTGCGTGGTTTCCTTGGGAAGAGTGTGTGCCAGAGAGGTGATGCCAGCATTCTCGCACTGCTTGCGCTTGCGACCCACGTAGACCTTCGAGGCAGGATCTTCTCCCACAAGGACTACGGCCAACGCCGGAGGGCGCCCCGGTAGAGCGGCAATCACTTCTTTTAAGTGCGCCTCTACCCCATTTGCAATTGAACGACCGTCTAGAATCATGATTTTTACGACTATAATGAGGTCGCAATTTAAAGACTACCTCGGTCGATGAGCTGCGGTATCTGCTGCGAGTGGACGTCGCTTCCAGAGCAGTAATGGCAAAGAGATCAATAGAAAGGCAAAGGTGCCGTCGGCCAGGGGTAGGATGATGATGTCCGTGACTAGCGTGCGCCAAGAGAGGCGTGGAGGCGTTGCGATTATGACAAGAAAAAGAGAAAAGAGAGCGCTGTACACGCTGGTGAGTGTTGCCAGGGTGGTGATGCTGTCCTCGAAAAAGCGCCGCTTTAGCCGGTATAGCAGGTAGGTGGTGATCGCTGCCGACAGGGCATGAGCTCCGATACGATCCGCGCTGCTTAGCAGATCGAGAGTTGTTCCCATAAGAATTGCACGCCACAGGGATGAAAGGAGGGGGCGTGCGTAAAAGGAGATGACCAATGGAATGACCCATAACTGGAGGGGGAGGCCAGGGAATGCAATGAGCAATAGGATCGCCACGAAGGTCGTGGTCCGTAAAAGACCGCTACTTCGCAACACGACTAGTAAGCTCCGTTAGCAAAAAGCATGGCAGGTAGGGTTCGGGCAATGAGTTTGAGGTCCATCCAGAACGAGCGTTCTCGAACATAACGTTCGTCCATCATCACTCGATCTGCATAGGTGACGTTGTTGCGTCCGGAAACCTGCCACGTACAGGTGAGGCCAGGGCGTATCGATAAGACCTTGGCGGCATGTTTACCAAAAAAAGTTTCAATTTCATTTTTTGGGACGGGACGTGGACCAACGACGCTAAGTTCGCCTTTAAGCACGTTCCAAAATTGGGGCAATTCGTCAAGTGACGTCTTGCGAAGGAGGCGGCCTAACGGGGTAATGCGCGGGTCGCGCTTTAGCTTCCGCGTGCTTTCCCACTCTCTGCGCGCTACGACGTCTTTTTCCAATAATTCTTCAAGGCGCTGCTCTGCATCAAGGTACATGCTCCGAAACTTAAAGCACAGAAAGGGACGCCCGCCTCTACCCATGCGCTTCTGGGAAAAGATTACGTGTCCCTTTGAGGAGAGAGCAATGGCAAATCCGATGAGGAGAAAAAGGGGTGAGAAAATAAGCAGGATCGCTGCGCTAAAAATAATGTCGAAAAGGCGCTTGAGAGGAAGATGCTGCACCCGACAGACCAATCCATTGATCACCAATAGCGGCGGAGTCGGCCACCAGCTTGGAGGCAAAAAGGGGCGGACTGCAGAGCTGGTTGATTGCTGATTCTTCATAGTGAGTATCGGTGTATAACATGCGAGGGTGCCTAATGTCCAGAGTACAACTAGGGCGCCCATGGTAATTGCATCGTAACGATTGTTTTGCCGCGAAGAACGCGAAGGAGCGAAGAAACCGCGAAGGAGGGGTCTAAAAAGGGCTGGATATGATTTTTAACCTGATCCTTTTTTGACCCCTCCTTCGCGGTTTCTTCGCTCCTTCGCGCGCTTCGCGGTAAAACAATCGTTACGATGCAATTGCCCTTTTTCCACTCAATTTCTGATTGCAGAAAAAGCTTGGTGAATGCACGATGACTCCTCACAAAGAGAGAAACGGAGAGAGTGATGAGTAGTGACGTTACCATGCATGTTATGCCTGAGGGCGCACCGCCTCCGTTGGAGGCCATACCAGCAAGGATTCGTCCTGATGGAGGATGCTGTACCACACGGCGAAAGGTTGTGGCCGCAGCCGCTGGAGCTCTTCTTGGAGGTGTATTGATGGGAGGGGCGTTTGGGTACTCAGTCTACTCTCGCTACCAGGAAGGTCAACAGTTTCATCCCGAATACACGTCAGCCTTTGACTGCAACGTAACAGTGATCAAGTCTCAACCGCCTATCAGGTGGCAATCAGAATGGGAGAACTGCACCGCTCTGGATGCGGAACCATGGGCTGTCGAACAAGCTAGCGGGATTCTTAGGGAACACTGCGTCAAAGACTGTGGCTGGGACCCTACGCCGCCTGTGGGCGATTGGGCGATCCTAGCGATGGTGACAACGGCTTTCGTAACCGCAGGCGGCGTGATCGGTTACCGGACAGTCGACAGTTGTGGTTCTTGTCGAATCCGATCTTTCTAAAGACCAGCAGGCTGCCAGCGCGCCTGCTAAGGAATGAAGCCCGGCCATGCAATTTTTGCGCTTCTTAGGAAGCAGTGAATCGCAAGAATCGTAGAGCCCGGCTTTTTTTCTTTTTACGATTGCTAGTTAGCTGGATTATAGGCCCAGACGATGAACTTCTTGCTGGCCATTGCCGATACAGCAAGACTAGACGTGGCCCAAAGGGCTCCACCTGTAAGAATGGCAATCGCTCCACTAGCTACACCACCGTAGATAAAGGCTAGACTAAATATTGCTGCTGGTATTGCGAGTGTGCCAGCTGTTGCTAACGTAAGGCCAACGACTCCTATTGCTGTTAGAGCAATCCTAGTATATTCAAGTATTTTTCTCTTTTGACCGTCGTTTTCTCTACACTGATTAATGCTGTTTGAGCATTGTTTGGCACCGAGACCGCCTACTGCGATGAGTGCGGCTGATGCGGCAATATAGGGTGCAAGTGGTCCTGCAAAATAGGCTAGTCCGGGTAGGGCTGGTATACTGCATGGCATAAAGATCTCCTTTTTTGTTGTTATTGGTTTATAGTCACTATTGTATCAGTAAAAAATGAAGCGCCGATAAAGAGAGTATTAAGTTGTTGTAAATGATATGGAAAGGTGAATTCAACCTCTCAGCCGAGCGGTTTAAAGACCAGTAGTTCCGCCGCCGCTTTGCAGGTTGGAATCAAGGCAAATGACGCCGTAGAGCGAAGCAGCGGCAGGATGGCCGTATCTAGAGGATGAGCTCTCTAGTTTTTTACGGCTACAGCGGCAAAGATGCCGGTGCCGTTTTTTAGGGTTTCCACAGCCTTAGCGATATTGCCAATATAGGGATTGATTACAAGATCCTTGCCCTGTTCGATGATGGACACCTTCTTCAGCGGCTTCTTAAACCTTTCGGAAAGCTCCTTGGCTAGCTCTTCAGCTCTAGGGGATACATTGAGATCGGTCATGAGCCAAATTTCGTCTGCCCTCTGGGCCCAAGCTTTCGCCTTTGATATGGCACCCGCTGCGCTAAGGACCTCGAACTTTTTGGGACAGTCATTTGGCTGCAGACCTTTCATGGGAACATGGCCCATCTGGAGTTGTGATACATAAGGGGCATACCCCTTCCTGCTGCAGAAGTTTTCCGCTAAAATGGAATACTCTTTTTTCTGCTCAAAGCTGTAATTCTCGTCTTCAGTATAGCCTGTAATGATGTAGACGGTCTTCGGTATTATGGCGCTCATGATGCTCACTTTCCTTATGGTTAAATCCAATACACTCTATGCATGTTGGAATTGAGTGGTATAATAAAATATTGCCTATTCGTCAAATAGGCGGGGACGTGTTGAAAAACCTCTTTTAATGTCCTGTGCCCGGGACCGTAAGCTAAGCAATCATGATAATTGCGGCTTCCTCTTTGCTTTTTTTGCCTTCCGAGGAGTAATCTACTGTCATGATGCGATATTTAGTTACCCTTCTGTTTGTTGTCTGCTCACTCTCTGCGGAGCCCGCGACCCTGTTGTTGCAGGGACACCTTGATAAGGAGGCGGTTGCGATCGCCCAAGACCGCCTACAGGAGCTGCAAAAGCAAGACCCTGCGGAGATATTCATTCAACTCAATAGCTCGTCGGGCGATCTGCAGGCGGTGCTTGACCTTGCAAAAGTCATCTATACGGATAAGGAAGAGAATAATCGTACGCTCTCGCTGTACATTGATGAAAGTGCGATCGGACCGGCAGCGGTATTGCCGTTCCTAGCGGATCGCCTAGGTTCATCGCTGTTTGTGGTGTGGGGGGATATCCCTCTTGGTGGTGACCAGACCCTGCCATCGAATATCCTGCGGAGTCGCGTGAGGAGTCTAGTTCCATCGAATCATCCAAGGGCCGCGCTTTTATCAGACATGGCAGAGGCGATGGCTGATCCGCAGGTGACGTTTGATGAGGGCTCTGCTGTAGCTGGGGAGGGCGAGACGTTAGTCGTTGACTACAAGCAATTAAGTAAGCTGTCTCTTATCTCGCGCCATGTCGTTGGACTTCCTTCGGAGAAAAAGGGTGAGGCCGCTGGAGCTACCGAGGGTGTGCGCACGTCTCTTGATGAGGAACTCGCTAAGCAAATTCGTTATTTGCCGAATGGACCGAATAAGATCGGACTCATTCGCATCGATGATCGCACCTACGGGATCAATCAGTCGACTTGGATCTATGTGAAGGCAGCGCTGGATGAGTACAAGGAGACGAAGCCGGCGTTCATTATTCTGGAGCTCAACACCCCAGGGGGCGAGGTCTTTGCCTCACAGAAGATCTCTGATGCATTAAAGGATATGGATACGACCCACGGGATTCCTGTCGTTGCCTACATCAACAACTGGGCGATCTCTGCCGGCGCGATGCTTGCCTACTCGTGCCGCTTCATCGCAATTGTAAAAGATGCCTCCATGGGTGCTGCTGAGCCTGTTTTTCAGGGCGAGCAGGGAGAGATGAAAACGGCCTCGGAAAAAGTCAATTCGGCCCTACGAACCGACTTCGCGAACAGGGCAGGTTTTTTTGATCGTGATCCGCTCCTAGCACAGGCAATGGTCGATAAGGACATGCTTCTGGTACGTCGCCATGGCAAAATTGTGAAGCTGGATGACGAGAAGGAGATCCGCCGCACGGGATTGGATCTGGATGAGGTGATTACTCTCCCTGGTAAGCTCTTAACGTTGTCCGCGGAGGAGATGATGGACCTCGGCGTGGCGGATTTTCGGGTCCTACCTCAGAGGCTTGATCCAATTAGCGAGGAGGAGCTCGCAGCTGGCGAGTGGCCAGCGAGTAAGTCTCTACTCTTTACCCATCCCTTCTTTAAAAAAATTCCAAATGCGACGATTGATCCGGTAGAAATGGATTGGCAACTTCGCTTTTTGGCGATGCTCTCTGTTCCTGCCGTCGCATCGGCGCTTTTTCTTGGAATGATGCTCGGTGGGTACATGGAGCTTAATTCACCAGGATTCGGTCTACCCGGAATAATGGCACTGGTCTGCTTCTCGCTAATTGTTCTCTCCTCCTTTGCGATGGAGGCGGCGAGTTGGCTTGAACTGATCATGGTGCTGATTGGGGTCCTATTACTCGCTCTCGAGATTTTTGTGATTCCCGGATTCGGAATCGCTGGGTTCCTCGGAATCCTTCTCACCGTGGGAGGCCTCTTTGCGTTGATGTTGCCTGGGCTTGGCGAGGTTAGCTATGACGTGCCGGCGGAGACGTTTAATGCGGCCGGTGAGGAGTTCATCTTACGCCTTACTTGGCTCTGCGGAACGCTGGTCGTTGGTATTGTATTAATCGCTGTTCTGGCGCGTTACGTGATGCCTCGAATGACCCTGTTTAGTCGATTGGTACACGTGGGGGAGGAAACGGGATACGTCGCTGCTGTGGATGCAACGGAGCTTCCTCCTGTGGGGTCAAAGGGAACAGTGATGGGCGTGTTGCGCCCTTCAGGGAAGGTCATGATCGATGGTTCTATTTACGAGGCGACGACCCGAGGCGGGTTTGTCGATGACGGAGAGGAGATCGAGGTGATTTCTTTGTCCGCCAGCCATGTGGTGGTGAAGAGGGTGGGGGACGCATGATTCAGTCGATTTTTCTTCTATTTGTCGGACTCTTTCTCATCTATATCGAATTCTTTC
>JBFIDQ010000023.1:0-16360 GCA_041603795.1 Chlamydiales bacterium | reverse complement strand
TCAGAAATCTTGAATTGAGTCATTTTTCCGGCCTAGATCGGGAGCGTTCCCGCGACCTCAAGTGTTACCCTAGAACCCCTGTTTTTGAACCATGCCGATTTTTTTCATTTTTATCTCCTGGGTTATTTTATCCCCTTGTACGCCGCCAGAGCCTTTTCTCTCGCTTTGGAATGATCAACAATGGGAGGTGGATAATCAGGAATTATTTCTGGTGCATTCCATGGGCAATGGATCCACTTATTGGGAACACCGCAGAGCTCTGGGACAAAGCGGCGGATATAGTTCCCTTCAGGGTCAAACTTCTTACTTTGCAAGACTGGATTGAAAATCCGAAAATAAGGGGCTGCATCTGGACCCGATCCCGCTATCCACTGCCAGCCCATCGTATTATTTGCGAGATCAGCATCGACAAGCGTGTCCCAAAACCACCTAGCACCTTCGACCCAGTGTATGAAGAGATCTTTCACGAGAAATGATCCAACGATCATGCGAACCCTGTTATGCATCCATCCTGTCTGCCACAACTCGCGCATCCCTGCGTCTATAATAGGGTAGCCCGTCATGCCCTTTTGCCAAGCTACCAAGGCTTTTTTATTGTTCTCCCAGGGGAAATCATCAAACTTATCTTTCCATGAAAAGTCCGTTGCCATCGGCGAGTGATGAAGAAAGTAGTTCCCAAACTCTCTCCAGATTAATTGCCGGAGAAAAGGCAGGCGATCCTTGGACTTATGTTCGATTGCCTTCCAAATCTCGTGCGGAGAAATTTCCCCAAAATGAAGGTGTGGTGATAGCTGGGATGTGCCATGGGTACTTGGAATGTTACGCTGCTCTTCATAGGCATCTACTTCCTTCTTAAAAGCTTTAAGATTTCTCATGGCACCATCACGACCTGGGGACCACTGATCAGAAAATGAGTCTGTCCAATTTCGTGCTGGAAGTAACTGAAGAGCCTTTATCTTTTCTGATTTTATGCGATGAGAACCGTGGATGTTCGGCAGTGGAAGAGGATCTCTCCACAACCGCAGCTCCATGACGGTTTTTGAAAATGGGGTAAAGACTGAGTATGGCTTTCCTGCTTTGTTAAGGATCTCTGACGGTGTAACCAAGTAGTTTCCTTCAAAACAATTGACAGCGACGCCCTGCGCCTTGAGTTTTGATGAGACCCGTTTATCCCGTCTTCTCAACTCCGGTTCATATCGATGATTCCAATAGATGGCCTCGATCGGAATTTCTGATGCTAACTGCTGCAACACCTCAATAGCAGAGCCTGTTCGAATAACAAGGCCTGCGCCAAGTGCTTTGTATCGTCTACTTAGAGCTTCTAAAGAGTAGTGGAGCCACCAGTTGGAAGCTGCACCAGGTGCCCACCGCCCCTCTTCAGAAGGACTGTGAATATAGAGAGGCAGAACTTTTCCTTCCGAGGCGGCGGCATTTAGAGCAGGGTTGTCTTCAATACGAAGATCCCGGTGATGCCAGACAATATGCCAACCGGTCATTAAGCGCCCTTTGGAGGCATAGGGATAAATGCACTCGTTGTACGTTGATATTCTTTGTAGGCGTCCCCTTTACTAGCGAGAAGCCGTTGCTCTGTAGGTGGAATACCTGTGAGCTTTAAAATACTAAAAAGGATCACGGCTGGGCTAACCCACCCCAACAGCCCTTGAGGGTGATTCATCGCTATGATTGCGTAACTCAACCAGATGATCCACTCGAAAAAGTAATTGGGATGTCTTGAGTATCGCCATAACCCAACGTTACAGATCTTTTTTCGGTTACTAGGGTCATTCCTAAACCTGACCATTTGATGGTCTGCAGTTACCTCTCCTATTATTCCAATGATGAAAACGAGAAATCCAGCCATATCCAAAGAAGTCCAAGAGAGTACCGGTGCGAGATAGGATAAACCAACAGGGATAAGCAAAAAAGCTACGGATAACGCTTGTGCCTGAAAAAAAAGAAAGTACTTCCAACCGAGCCCACTTTCCCAATGCTCGGATAACTCGACATAGCGTTGATCCTTTTGACCTTTAATCATACGGAAAGCGAGCAGTCCCACTAGACGAAAGCTCCAAGTTGCAACGCAAAGCAAAATGACGATTTGTCGCATCCCAAAATCGGGCACGTGGTGATACATCCACCATGAAGCCAGGCCAAAACTTGCGCCCCAGCCGATATCAACGACAGAAGGATCTCCCCTAGATAGGTATAGCAACCACAAGGAAACCATAATCAGTGCTGCGATTAGCCATCCGCATAAGATCAAAGAGGGTAAGCTTTCTATAATCATTTTGACTTCTCCGCGTGGCTGATAATTCCCCGAGCTAGCCCGATAAATACAAGCCAATGAAAGGGGTGAATTCCATACCAATAAAGACGTCCAAGAACGCCATGAGGGCGAAATGTCGCTTTTTGCCGCAAGATTCCGCCTCCCCCTTGGTTTGGAATGATTTCAAACTCTAGCCAAGCTTCACCAGGTAAACGCATTTCTGCGTAGAGCAGTAGCCTTCTATGTTTCTCATCCGCTAATAGTACGCGCCAAAAATCTAGGACGTCTCCTGCCCGTAAACGCGTAGGGTGAGTTCTACCCCGCCGAAGTCCCGTACCCAAAAAGAGTTGGTCAATAAATCCTCTTAAGACCCAAGCCCAGTTCATATAGTACCACCCTCGGTCGCCGCCAATCGACCAGACAGCCTCCTTAACTCTATCAGGGTCGCATTGAAATGGAATCTCTTGTACATCCGTTAAGCAGCCAAATTTGGGAACTTGAACATACTCGAGAAGATTGGGGCTCAGTTCACTCATAACCATGGAGTCTTTCCAGGAAGAAAGAATGGCGTTATCTTCGATTTTCTCGAAGGTGCGGCGCAGTGCTTCCTCAAAGTGAAAGCATGTTTTTGGTATGATTTTGTGAATGCGTTGATCTTGACAGACCGCGTTATTTTTCATGCTTTCGACAAGGGCTTTTGCTAGAGAAAAGTTAGTACTGGTAACAAAATAGAGCCAGTAACCTGAGAGCTTTGGAGTCAGAACGGGAACTCCAATAATATACCGACGCAGACCTCGCACCTCTGCAAATTTCAGTAACATATCCCGGTAACTCATCACATCCGGGCCACCAATATCAAAAGACTCCCCCAGACAATCGGGATGGTCGATCACCAAAACAAGATATTCTAAGACGTCATAGATGCCTATCGGTTGGCATTTATTTTGAACCCAACGAGGTGCAATCATTACCGGTAATTTTTCAACGAGATCACGCATAATTTCGAATGATGCACTCCCTGATCCTAAGATGATTCCAGCTCGCAGGGTTGTCACTGGGATTGGTCCAGAACGCAATACTTCTTCAACACGTTTGCGAGAACGAAGGTGTGGGGACAGTTCCTCATCGCCTACAAGACCACTCAGATAGATTACTTGCTTGATATTTGTGGGAGCAATAATTTTGAGGAAATTTTTTGCGGCCATTACCTCCATATCATCGAGATGCCCTTCCGTCTGAGTCATTGAATGTACAAGATAGTAAGCCACTTCAAGATCTTTAGGAACTTCTTCGATAGTCTCAAATTTCAGTAAATCTCCCTCTATGACCTGGACATGATCAGTGCAGTGATGAGGGATTTCGAGCCTAGCCGCACTACGTACCATAGCGGTAATACTATGGCCTTCTGCCACGAGTAGAGGCAGTAGACGTTGTCCTATATAACCATTTGCTCCAGTTAGTAAAATCTTCACATATCCCCTTCCATTACCTAAAAATCCCTCTTGAAGTAGTTTCATCAATGGCAAAGCGCGTACAGAGCGGCCCCAACAGCTCAAAAATTACAGTCGAACCTATCGCCACCGTCAAAATATCTGACTTATAATGGGGAAAATGTTCAGAGGCTATTAGAGCCATCCCCATTGCAACACCAGCTTGTGGCAATAGCGCCAACCCAAACCATTTCTTTTCAATTGAGGAGTCTCCTGTTAACCAGACTCCTATCCAAGAACCAACCCATGTTCCCAGTGCTCTAAACGTAATATAGCAGAGTCCCAATCCTCCAACCTTAAGTAGGTCATCTAAATGCAAAGAAGCCCCAGCTAGCATGAAAAATAGGATAAGAAATGGCTGATCAATCCTTTCGATCTCATGAAAAGGTTGGGTATGGTGTTTTGCAAAATTAGCAATAAGAGCCCCAGCAACCAAGGCTGTTAAAAGGTATGACACATTTGCAATCAAGGCAAAGCCACCACATAAAAACACGATACCCAGAGCCTCAAGTTGGGTCGGGATTCCTGTTTTTGCTCGACCACTAAAGTATGCAAGAGGAAGGCTTAAAACAGACCCGATAAGTACAGCGCCGACCACCTCCCATATCCCGATGCCCAGTAGATGAAGCGCGCTACCACTTCCTGTAATTATTACGATCAGAGAAAGAGAAAGGGTAAAAACAAGAATACCCCAAAGATCATCAATAGCAGTCACAGCAAGGAGTGTTTTTGTATGGGGAGTTTTAACTCCGGATTCTTCCACAACATCCACTGTTGCTGCAGGATCAGTTGCAGTTGATATTGCGGCTAGTAAAAGCGCAATGTCCCACTGAAATCCAAACAGCAGCAGCGAAAAAAAAACAAAAAGGGCAGCTCCTGCAGCCTTTGCTATAGAAATGATCGCGACAAGGCTTCCAGACTGTTGAAGAAAATCCTTCGTAAACCTGCCTCCTAATAAAAAACAGATCATCAGGAGAGCTAGTTGAGAAATCACAGGAAAGAGAAGTTCAATTTGAGTTGGTATAAGATCGAAACCGACGTGGCCAAATAGGAGGCCAAATAGCATCAGTAAAGTTACGCGAGGCGTCTTTGTCCGTCTTCCCAAGTTGTCCAGGAGCATTCCTACAATCAGAAGAAACCCAAGAGATAGATAAATATATGCGAGTTGTGTCATTTATCACTCAACTTTAAATAAAAATTGGAAATGGAAACTTTCCCATTGCCAATTTTTATACAATCTTGAGACCTCTGTGAAAATCGACTAGCTTTTCTTGATCTCAATTTTTTTCGGTTCTGGGCTCTCTTTTTTAGTGAAAGTAATCTTGACAATTCCATCTTCACATGTTGCCTCTGGTTCAACTTCGGTATCAACACCTTCAGGCAGTGAAGTGCAATAGGAATAGAATCGGGAGGCTTTTCGATAGTACTTACGATTCTTATCCTCTTTTTCCTCAGATTTTTGACCTTTTACCCACAAGGTGCCACGGTCAAGAGAAATCTCAACATCTTTCGGTTTCAAACCAGGAACAGCAGCCTCTACAAGGACTGTTCCATTGTCTTCGGATACAGATAGCCCTCTCTCGTTGGAGAAAGTGGTGAGGTCGGGAAACCAATCATTTGCTTCGTCAAATAATGACGGAAGATGGCAAAATGGTTGCCAAACACTTGGTAGTAAACTTCTTTTTCTTTCGGCCATGGGACGTCTCCTGTTATTTTTGATGGCTGTTAAGGGACCCCGATAGACAGGGCAAATCCCAACATATGAAAGTATTATTTTTAAATCTAGCAACAAAAAGGGTGAAGCCTATCACTCCTGCTTTGTTAAAGAAGTTTCGACGCATACCCCATGCAGCGGCTCGCTAGGCAGATTATCGATACGATCGAATACAACCTTGCACAGATGGAAGATCTGACGGTTGATGAACTCGAGCTTCTAAAAAAGGCGGTAGACTCTCTAATCCTTTACGAGAAAAAAATTAAGAGAGAAGAAAAAGAAAGCTAGTGCCCCGTCAAGCTCTAAATATTTCGAAGACCTTCTCCCGCTCCTTGTTTGCATTAAGAGACGGAAGCTCAGTAATCGGCCTATTTGGCCTTACTACCTAAAATCAAGATAGGTTCCAACGACAGTATTAGTCGTCCATTTTCCAAGACTTTCTATTGATTGAAAGAGACTGAAGAGGCTAAGAGTGGCGCTTTCATTAAGTTTAAATCTTAATCCCAAAGGAACAAGACGATTTTGATTCACGCTTCCTTTCTTAAGGTCGTAAAAATACTCATTGCTAGCGAAAAGAGCACGAAGGGAATTTTGTGTCGAAAAAAAATGAGTAACTTGCAGCCGGTGGCGGAAACGAGGTTGTGCGCCTTCAAGAGATTCTATCCACCGAAATTCAAGGCGCATTCTGGTATCGAATTTCCAATTATCTCTCGTAAAATGTGGAGTTGCCTGAAGTTCTAGCCAATTCTGGTTAAGAGAATTGCGCCCTCGTGCTTTGGAGCGAATGTAGGTGTAATGCAAACCCATATCTAAATTGGGATGTACATCTAGCTTCAGTTGAGGTGAAATCAGATGGAAGCGCGGATTGCTAACAGTGTCCATCATTCGTGTTTCACCCAGAAGAGAAAATTCGACCGGTTTTGAATCATAAAGTGTCTTTCTGACGCTCGCCCAATATTGAAGGTCATCGATAGAAAAAAGGGAGGATGAACCGAGAAGAATGAGAAAAAAAAAGCGCTTCCAGATCATCCGATAAAAACCCATTTACCAAGTGTCATCATCATAAAAGCAACCCAGACTGCACCAATAATATTTAACATAACACCTGTCTTCACCATCTGAGTAAGGGGTATTTTTCCACTACCAAATAGAATTGCGTTGGGTGGCGTCGCTACAGGAAGCATGAACGCATAGGAGGCGCTAAGGGTTGCAGGGATCATAAAAAGAAGGGGCGAAATGTGTAGGCTGACAGCAAGAGTACCTAGAATGGGGAGCAGTGTTGCTGCTGTCGCTGTATTTGAAGTGAGTTCAGTGAGGAAAGAAATGCCAAGGCTGGCTGCCAAAACAATAAGCGATTCCGGCAATCCCTCAAAAATAGACAGTTGATGGCCCACCCAAAGGGATAGCTCAGAGGTGTGAAATGCTGCAGAAAGTGCAAAACCACCCCCAAATAGCAGTAAAATATCCCAAGGGAGATTCTTTGCCTCTTCCCAGTCAAGGAGAAAGGTTTTTTCTTTAAAAGATACTGGTGTAAGAAAAAGAAGAAGGGCTGCTGCTATTGATACCGTGCCGTCATGTATCCCATCAAGACCAATCCTAGTCTGCCACCCCGAAAAAACAACGTCTCCAATTTGCAAATCCTGCCGAGACATCCAACACAATACGGTGCCAAAGAAAATAAGCATAATACTTATTTCTGCTCGCGAAAGTGGCCCCAAATCTGCCTGCTGTTTTCTTATGTATGTTTTATCCAAGCTGACGCCGCCTCCTTTTGCTTGCTTAAGAAGGAAAATTGCTGCAATAGACCAAAAGCCGATTGCCGTAGGCACAGCGAAGAGCATCCATTGCAAAAAAGTAATAGGAGGAAGCTCTGGAAACAACGAGTTAAGTTGTCCTACTAGAATGATGTTTGGCGGTGTTCCAATCAGGGTTGCAGTTCCTCCAATTGAGGAAGCATAGGCAATTGATAGCATCAGCGAAGATGCAATCGGTTTTGCGCGCTCTGATGGCACCTCCATCTCTATTAAAGAGACAACGGCAAGACCAATAGGAAGCAGCATGACAGCTGTTGCTGTATTAGAAACCCACATAGAGAGAATCGCAGCTGTGAGCATGAATCCCAAAATCAGATGAGAAATTTTCGTCCCTAAAATAGAAAAAATCCAAAAAGCGATCCGCTTGTGAAGGTGGCACTTCTGCATGGACATTGCCATGAGAAAACCGCCTAGAAAGAGATAGACATTTGGGTCAGCATATCTTGCGGCGACAGATTCCATTGGCATAACCTGCATAAGAGGCAGAAGTGCGAGTGGAAGAAGGGCTGTGGCAGCAAGATGAATTGCCTCTGTCATCCAAAAACAGGCCATAAGAAAGGCAACAGCTAATGTCTTCTGCCCCTCCAGAGAGAGTCCTTCAGGAGCCTTTATCACAAGTAAAGCGATAAAACCTCCGATTCCTAAAAAATAGCCAATCAGCCTCCTCATCCTTTCTCTCCATGCGGAGATTGCTTGGCTAGTCGAAATATAGCTAAGAAGACGATTATCATAAGGCTAACTATATTGAACATTTTCATCGGGTGACCGACAAAGTAGAGAGCTCCAATACCATTAGGCAGCCCACCCCATGCAGCAAAGCGCCCTATGGCATTGAATAAGGGAGCAAGAGGGATGGTTGTAGCAAAAAGAAACACAAGATTGGGATTGCCAACAATACGGAAAATTTCGGCCTGAAAGATTATAAGCGCCAATAGCCATACCATAGCAACATGAGCCCATGATCCGGGGCTCAAGTGCACATTTTCCAAGCCGCGTGGAGTATGCTCAACGGGCTGGGTGCCTATGTATTCTGTGGGATAGGGTCCTGGATAGACGCTGCCCTCTGGCTGCCTATAAGTAACCGTGACGTCGGCTGTTGTATCCCAAACCATTGCCAACAGGAAACCAACAGCAATAATGATCAGGAGGAAACCCCAGATAAAAGCGGTAGCTAAGCGTAAATAGTGGAAGCTCGCATGGGTAGCATAAACCCCCCAAAATCCAAGAAGTGCTAGGAAGGCTGTCCCCATCATCGCGTAGTATCCCACTGCGGGCAGAACATAAGCCAAGCTGCTCCACTCTCCCTTGATAAATAAAAGATATCCGAAGAGTGTTGCTGGAATTGTTGCCACACCAAGGCCAACAACGATGCGAAAAGGTCTGTTCGATTGTGTGACAGCTTTGACTGTAAGCACTGCAATTATAAATCCAATGGTGAAAAACAGGATGTGATCATGTAATTGAACCATGGCCGCAGGTGTGATCGGTTTTTGTGCAGCCTTAAAAGCAAGAGTCATATACCACCCATTGAACAGCCCAACGGCACCAAAAATTAGTGGTACCCATAGCAACTGCCTTTGAAGCGTTAACTTGCTGGTGAGGTCATAGCGCGAGGGAGTTGCATCATCTTGACTCAATCGGGGAATACGAAAACCCAAACTGCTAATCAATACGATTGCAAGAGCCAAAAAGAGCCACACTTCCGTAACAAAAATCCCTGTGCCATAGACGATATACTCTAGACCGCCTTCTGGGGGTGTAGTCATAATCGGAGCAATGGCACCACGGGAGGCTTTACTAATATAGTAAACAGCCATGCAGACTAGCCAGAGTGTGGGTGCGATAAAGGATGTCCAAATCACAAAGCGCTTGGTCCGAGCTGTGAGGTTAATCCCGGGTAGAAACAGTGCTGAAAGAAAAATCAAAACAGACCACCAGGCAGTATGCGCATGACCAACTTTGACATACTCCGGAACAGCAATTTTCCATGCTAAATAGGCCCAGACTCCCCCAAGACCTGTGAATGCCCCGACAAACAAACTGACAAGTCCAGCTGCAAATAGAGGGAGGCTCAGTCCGATTTCAATCGGTTGCACAACAGATTTCATATTGGCTCGGCTTTTCATTTTCTCCTATCCACCTGAAAAAATATTTTATTCTTAACGCTAACAACCCTGACCTAAAGAAGAAAGTCTCGAAAGACCGCGAGTATCTTTTTCAAGTTGGCATGCGCCTCATACTATGCGACTTTGGCATCAAAATCAAACATTTACTACAAGGATCAACAATTCCTGGAAGTGTTTTTTTTTCACTCGTTCCTCCCCTCAATCGCGCGGGGGCATATATTTTAGGGGAGGATAAAACCATTAGAGCGAGCTCTACCAAAAATACCATTCAAAGAGGGAGGTGAATAGAATTTAGCAGTGCGGCCCGCTAGGAATCCCCGGATTCACGTAGAGCTGCTTTTTCAGTCCCAAGGTTCTCTTGGGAATCGCATCGAGCTTACGAGCAAATTCCGGATGACCAGCCTCGATGGCGACCTCACTTGCGGTGCGACCTGCGGCATTGCACTGGTCAAGAAAGCGCCAGCGGGTTGCGTTTTCGAGCGGTTGCAGTCCCTTGAGCAACACCCCGGCAGCCTCGAAGTTTCCGCGAGCCGCTGCAAGATGCAGCGCAGTATTGCCATTATGGTCGACCACGGTCATTAGGCTCGGCCCGGCTGCCACCAGACCCGCAAGCAGTTCTAAGTCGACTTGTTCGTGCTCCGTTGCCACGTGAACCAGCGTCTGCTGGGCGGCATTACTGAGATACAGGGAGGCTCCCGCTTGCAGCAAGTGCTCCGCCACGGCCCTCTGCTGTTGTGCGACGGCTGCAAAGAGCGGGGTTTCGAGTTTTTCCGCTCGACTATCCTTCTGCGCTCCGCTCTTCAGCAACAGCTTCACCGCATCGAGGTGTCCCTTGCCAGCCGCAAGATGCAGAGGTGTCTGGTGAAAGCGATCCAAGACATCCACCTGCACCCTCCTTTTACGCGGCAACGAGGCGCTGAGCTTGAGGAGGTGCTTGATGGCAGCCAGATCGCCGTTATGTGCCGCCACGTGAAGAACCGTAAGGCCATCCTCGTCACCGGCATTGATCGGCGCTCCGCGATGCACAAGGATGCTTATCATGAGCTCCTTTCGCGACCTGTCCATCCTACCGTGGATTTTGCTCTGTTTGACCGTTTCATGGAGCGGCCGCTCCTGTCGAACGTCCTCTCCATTGAGCAGACTCGGATGCCGGCGCTTTCGGTCGAGATCGCAGAGGAGTTCGGCGACCTCAATCTGAAAATAGAAGGCCGCCTTATGAAGGGCATTTTCCCCCTCGTCATCACGCGCTACGAGGTCAGCTCCGTGATCTAGGAGGAGCCTCACCAGCTCCTGATTGCCTGTCTGCGCCGCGTAGTGGAGCGGAGTCATGCCATAGAAATCGGTCACATTGGTTCTGGCTCCCGCCCTGAGTAAGCATTTTGCGACGGAGAGACGATTCTGCCCACACGCACTATGCAGAGCCGTCTTTCCGTCGTCGTTGGTTGCATGGATATCCACCTTGCATCCCATAATGAGAAGTTCCGTCACGAGTAGATACCCCCCTCTTCCCGCAATATGGAGGGGGGTATTCCCATCGCCATCAACCGCTTTTGGATGTGCCCCTTGCTCGATCAAGTAGGCCACCGACTCCCTCGACCCTTGCGCACACGCCTCGTGAAGAGGGGTATCGCCCGCCCCATTGCGTGCGTGGAGGTCAGCCCCGGCCTGAATTAGCTGATGCATCACCTTGTGACTGGGCGGATCCATAACAGCCAGATGGAGGGGTGTCTGTTGATAGCGATCGCGTTCCGACACATCGCTCCCCTCTGCCAAGCAAACCTTGACCACCTCGCTGTGACCTCCGATGCAGCCTACGTGAAGGGGAAGGCGCCCGCGCTTGTGGACATCGCTCACACGGAGACACTCCTTCTCTGAGGCGATCAAAGTTTGCAGGGCTTCCGCCTGGCCTGTCTCCGCCGCCAAAAGGGGGAGTCGCAGACGCCCCTTCGTGACCTCCTCCACCTTATGCATGAGGGTATGGTGATCCTTTTCCGCGTCCAACATCGCCAAGGCCGTGGCCGCATCGCCCGACCGAAATGCCTCCTGAATGGGAAGTACTCCCAACCGATTTTCCCTCCAAAAGAGTTCCGGGTAGTTTTTGAGGAGAAAGCGGACCATAGGCACCTGCTGGGCTTTAGCCGCGTAGTGCAGCGCGTGGTTACCATGGAAATCCATTCGTAACGGATCTGCCCCGCTTTTGATCAGCGTTTCGATCACTCGCAGACTGTCCCCTCCCGGAGGGAGTGCCTGTGCCCCCTCCGTCAGATAGCAAGGAGCACCGTCGCAAGGCCGGCACCCCGCCGCCATATGGAGCGCCGTCACGCCACTGGCGTTGAGCACACTTGGATCTGCCCCTCGGCTTAGCAGCAGCGTTACTAGCGTCTCGCTCCCAGCTGTCGCGGCTAGGTGAAGGGGGCTAAAGCCTGCCTTATCTTTGATATTTGTGATAGCCTTGCTCCCATAAGGAATCTTCAGGAGTAAGCTCGCGAGCTCGATGCATCCCCTGGACACTGCCATATGGAGGGGCGTCATCCCCAGTCGATTCTGAGTGCCGAGGTTGGCCCCTCCCTCGATGAGGAGTCGAGTCACCTCCAACCCGAACCGCCCCTCCTGTTCCATTGCGTGGTGAAGCGGACCATTGCCAAGGCGATCACACGCGCTATGGATACTGATCAACTTAAATGAGTCACGCGCCATCTTCTTAACCAGTGCCAGGTCCCCCTTTTTAATCGCCTGAATCAGTGGCGGGCAGCCCATCCCGGGATCGATCTTAATCACAATGAAGTCGCCATGGCCATTGATGAAGAGGCGTTCGGGAAACATCGCGAAGAGACTCTGGTAGGCGGGATCACGCTGGACACGTCTCTGGTGGAACTTTGCGAAGAGCTGCGAGCAATTCAGGGTTTGGTCCTTGCCGACGATGAACTCCTGAATGGCCACAGCCTCCATCGGAGTGATCGTCGGAGCCCGATGGATCAACTGCTTCAGGACCTTCTCCTGTCCGGCCCTTGCCGCAACGAAGATGGGCGTCTGTTCGCTGCTCTCCTCCGACACTCTTGCTCCGCGCTCGAGGAGGAGCTCGACCAGTTGGACCTTTCCCGCCCTTATGGCCACCTCCAAGGGGGTACGCCCTAGATGGTCGACCACATGCACGTTAGCGCCCGCATCTAGCAGTGCGCGCATCACATCGGCATATCCCTTCCCTGCACAATGATGAAGCGGTGTGCGCCCCTGGTGATCCGCAAGGTCTACCGTGGCGTGCGTGCTGTCGCCCCTTTGCCGTTCTATCGCCGCCAACGCCTCAATCATCTCCCTATTGTGCTCCTTAGCCGCCATGTGGTAGGGCGTATAACCCTGGACATCAGGCTTCGTGAGGTCACTGCCCATCTGCGAGTGAAGGACCCGTAGGAGGGCCGGCACCGTGTCCTGTTGGGAGTAGGCGAGAAGGTTCACGTAGGAAATACCCGGATACCCCTCGTCTTTAATCTCAGCCACTCGACGCAGAAGAAACTTGATCACATTCTCGAAACAGAGCCCTCCCTTCCCCGAGAGGCGCTCACGAGCCTCCTCGACCGCCTCGACCAGAGCCTCCTTTGCCTCATCCGCCTCAATCGTTCCGGCCGCTGCCAGCAGCTCGAGTAGAGCCTTTCCCGTGGACTGTACCTTCTCGTTGCCTCGACTCCGAACCATTCCGGCTAGCGCCGCCACCACCTTTTTCTGGATCCGATGGTCATTGACTGTGGCGTACTGCAGGATTATCTTGAGTGCTTCCTCTTTGATGGTCTCATTCTGCGTATAGATCACCGCATGAGTGAGCAGATCCAGGGTTCCATAGAGGAGGTGATTTTCCCGCCCTGTCGGCTTGCTCACCCGGATCGCCCTCTTCACCCTAGAAAAGAGCTGCGGATCCGAAGCGGCAACACGCAACAGCTTCTTAAGCACCACCAGGCTGTCGTAGTAAGTGCTATGGTTTTCCCAGTGGTAATACGCCTTTTGCAGCGATTGAAAGGCTCCCATCAGTTTAGGGACGACGTCGCTCTTCGTTGTGGCCACATCGACGAGGAGTTTCGTCGCCTGAAAGACATTGGTGAGGCGTTTCATGATTCCCGCTAGCTTCCCCTGATTCGTCTTCAGCCGCTGCGCGCCCTGCACGGCGTAGAAGATGTAGAAGTTGATTTGTGGGTCCTGGATCGTATTGAAAGCCGTCAGGCTCGTCGCTCGATCCCAGATCTCGTCCTTAGTGCTCTGTCCAATCGCATTCTGGTGACCGAGAGAGTAGTGAATAAGAATCGACTCGATAACGCACGCGTAGGCGCGAATCACCAGTCGCTGGACCTCCGTGCTTTGAGCCTCGATATTTTCTGGGGTGAGACGCTCGCGCAGCGAGCGTTCGAGCAACTCCAGGTTGTGCGCGCAATCGACCTCCTCCGGATCTGCCTCGTCGAGAATCGCAATAAGCGTCTCCAATGCAATCCTGGTGAGCTGCGGGTCGCTACAGAGTGAGAATCTAAAGAGACCATCGCGTGCCGTCGACACTCGCGCTGCGATGAGCTCGCCCTGCGGGTTCCGGGCGTAGTTCAAGAGGCGATGGTAGCGCTCGAACCAGACCTCGCGGTACGCCTCGCGACGATCTTCATCTTGATTGAACGCTTTTGCTGTGAACGCCTCTAGGGTCATCGCACTGAGCTTCTTGACCAGCGCTTCCTTACGCGACGCCTCGCCCAAGAGGCGCTTGTCCTCCTTGCCCAGAGCTACAAGGTAGTTGGAGTCGAGTTTCGAAAGGGCTTGATTCAACTGAGCGATTTTGGGGAGCGCAGCCGCCCCTACCCAGGTAGTCAACTGAGACGTTGAGAAAAGCGCCATGGCCTGACCGAAACCCGCCTGTTGGAGTCCCCTGCGAACGCAGGCAGTCACGCGCTCCAGAAGCGCCTGCTCGGCTTTAGAGACAGGACCTTCCGTCATCTTACCCAGGAGCGAAGCGACAAACTCCGACGGCGACAACTCGCTAGCGCATGCGATCTGCGCCTTCAGGCTACCAAGCACCTCTTGCGACGTACGGTGGATCTGCTGCGTCAGGCAGCTTACCCCCGCATGCAACAGCTGCTCGACGGTACAGGGAGGAGCTCCCGTTGATTTTGTTGGGTTGGTGCTGACGCTACTCATCTCTCCCTCCTATAGGTAGCAAGTCGGGATGATAATTGAAAAAAGATTTTAACAAGACAAGAACTTGACAACCCCAGAAAAATCTTCGAAAACATACCCTTGATCTCCAAGAGAGATCAGGAGCTTCATCCTCCCCAAACAAGGGCTGAAAGCCTTGGGCAAAATTTCTGGGCTCGAAGAGAAGTTACGTGGCCAGGTGAGCGCCGCTGATGCCGAAATTATGAAAGACAGCAAGAATTTTTGCCCCTGGCTTTGTGCTCAAGCTCACCTACTCACAAGAATATGCCGAGCTCTCTGCCTCGCCAGTGACAAAAATTTTTGGCTATCAACCCTACTTTCCAAGTTGCTTCGGTATAACGGCTTGGAGCTTTCTCTTTTTTCGAGTTATCAAAAAAATATCTTTTGCTAATATCAAAATGTATGCTAAGAAATTGAGGCCGATGTGGAGCAGAATCATAAAACAGCACTTTTTCGCTATTGGCGCATTAGAAGGAGGAGAAAATCCTACCAACTACTAAAATTGATCGTAGCCAGTTACGCTATTATTTTTGCAGTCCTGCTTCTAAAAAATTTATCCCAGGGAATTTCATTTCAAGAGGTTTCGAACCTGCTTGGGTATGCGAAGGGACCAACGGGATATCTTTCTTGGGGGTGGTTTTCCGCAATTGTTTTGCAGTCGGCAAGCATCGTTGCCATTTTAATAAATAGCTTACTTGGGCGTGACCTGCTTGAGGTTAACCAGTCTGTGTATCTCATGATAGGACTGCTTATTGGAAATAGTGCAACCCCTCTATTTGCCTCCCTCTTTGTCCAATCAGAGAAACATTGGAATATTCGCCATGGGTTTGAAATTGGGTTTGCCAATATTCTCCTTTCAGCGCTTGTAGCAACTTTTGTACTAGGATTGCAGAGTTTAGTTGGTGTTTATAGCCTGATAGGGCATGAGTTAAAATCTTCGCTCGGACAGTTTACAGCATTTGGATATCTTCCGAGCCTTTTGGATCTTCTCACCGATCCCCTATTTTCTTTCCTCTGCATTGACAAATGGCATTTTTCACTCTCGTTAATGCTATCAATTATCTTGTTATTATGGGGATTTAGCCTTTTCGGCGACTCCATCGTTAGGTATCATGGTGGCCTTAAGCGATCACGTGAGAAAATCGAGGAACATCTTGGGTCCAAATGGCAGATTTTTTCAATCGGGCTCCTACTTTCTCTTCTCGTGCCAAGCTCGTCGCTATTAATTACGTTATTAATACCCTTGGCTGCGAAGGGAGTTCTAAGCCTTAAGCAAGCAATCCCATTTCTGATTGCAACCAACCTAGCGACCTTTATAGATGTACTGCTTGTCGCGTTTGCAGATGGAGCCCCTGGGGCAATAGCAGGAGCTCTGGTACTCATGCTTATGTCATTGACAGGGATCATTTTTATGAATGAATGGCTTGGAATCCGCATCATCCACAAGATTACACGCTATTGCACCCTGCGATTTCTTCCGCAAAAGAAACGGTCAATTGTGTTTCTGTTGGCGATATACACCCTTACACCGCTGATTCTTAGCCTTTTATAGACCGGACCGGCCAATGTCGACTGCCTTATTTAAATTCAACAAAACACTAAAACCATCTATAAGATAATATTCTACATTCCGCTGGCCACAAAATAAATAATTTATTTTTTAAATAAGTCTCTTATTTTTAAGCTTTTGTAGATTCCCCACCAGGAGCTTGTTCCTCCCAGAGAGACTCTGGGGCAGGGTGATTTTACCAGTCAGAACTTGATAGTAG
>JBFIDQ010000022.1:0-16971 GCA_041603795.1 Chlamydiales bacterium | reverse complement strand
TTAAGCGACTCCTTCGCAGTAGTTTGTGGCTGACTACATTTTTCTCAACGCAAAGGCGCTGAGGCGCAAAGGTACGCAAAGAGGAGGGTTTGGTTATTAGCGCCCCAACACACTTCTTTGCGTACCTTTGCGCCTCAGCGCCTTTGCGTTGAGAAAAATGTAGTCAGCCACAAACTACTGCGAAGGAGTCGCTTAAGGTTCATCCTTAGGCGCTTACGGCTGCTCTTGGATTTGTTTGTATAATGCGATTGCCGTAACAAGGATCACTCTGTGAAGGTTTAAATGTTTTTTTTCGAAGCGATCCTAACCACCTCCGCCAGTGATTTGTGGGAAAACGGAGGATCTCCTATGATTAACACTTCACACAGAAGATAGATTTCGCCATATGACGACGCCACAATTTCCGCGCAAAGAGCTTGAAGCGATCATGCAGAGCGAAGACTTTGATCGCCTAGCAGATTATACCGACTCCAAGAAGTGGGCGTCGCTCAAGAAGGGTGACAAAGAACTTTTGGGGCAGCTTTTTGTTTTGGCCGGACAAAAGAAGGCAAAGCAGCACCCAATGGAAGCCATTGCTTCGATCAAGCGTGCTGTCAAATTGCTCCCGGGTGATTCCTATCCAATACTCTCCTGGGGGCGCATCCTTTTTCAACAAGGAATCTCTAGCGGGGACCCGCAAATTCTTCAGGAGGCGGAGGAGCTGTTTACTGAGGCGCTTACCCTTGTAAGCAGCGGTGGAGTCGAAGAGGCAAAGATCATATGGGAGAAGGGGCAGTGCTACTACTGGACTGGTAGACTCTCCGGTGAGGCTGTCGATTTCCATCGCGCGATCGCCACCTTCAATACTTCCCTGAAAGCGGGAGAGATGGACCCTGCTATCCACTCGGACCTGGGAAATGCGTATTGTGAACTTGCTTCGCTCATCGGACGCTATGAGCTGGTCCAGGAAGCACTGGTGCACTACCAGAAGGTGGTGGATGCGGATCCGGATTCCGTTGACGCGTGGCTGAATTTGGGATGTAGTGCTCACGTTCTATATGATAAGTTTGGGGATGATGAACACTTTCGAATCGCTGATGTCTCCTTTGAAGAGGTGATTCGCTTAGATCCAAATAGTGCCGTTGGCTATAGTCAAAAGGGCTATCTGTACACCCTCGCTGGCAAACGCTCACACAACATAGAACTACTTAAAGTTGCTACGCAAATTTTTGAAAATGTGCCCCAAGATGCGCAAATTGACCCCCTTCTTCTTCGCCGCTGGGGCGAGGCGTCAATGCTTTGGGGCGCCTACACGGAGGAACTTTCTCTTCTCAAATTTGCGGAGGAGAAGATTGGACAGGCCGTAGATATTGAACCGGATCACTTTGACGGCTGGTACCTTTGGGGCACATGTTTTGTGGAGCAGGGGCGCTACTTTAGTGATGATAGCTATCATGAGCTGGCAATTGAAAAATTTCAAACGGGACTCACTCTGGATCCAAAAGCTTCATTGCTTTGGTACGGTCTCTCTCTAGCCACCTTCTGTCTGGGTGAGGCGCGTCACGATCCCTCCCTCATTGAGAAAAGCACCCAGTATTGCCAGAAGGTAATCGAGATGGGTGGTGACGATGTACCGCAGTACTGGAATGACTGGGGAGTCTCGCTCATGAAGCTGTGCGAGCTGTCTGGTAGCGAGGAATACATCCAACAGGCGGTTGAAAAGTTTGAAGAGGCGATTCGACGTGTTCCCGAGGGACAAGAAGCACAGCCCGAATGGCTTTACAACTATGGTTGTGCGTGCGACTTCCTGGGTGATTTTACGGGCGATGAGAAGGCGTATGAGAAGTCGGCTGAGATCCTACGTGACCTCATCAGCCTTGCTCCGGAATACAGCTACGCTGCCTACAATCTGGCGTTAACGCTCTCGCACCTTGGTGAACTGACCTCCGATATCGAGCCCTTTCACGAGGCACTCGATCTCTTTCAGCTGATGTCTCAGGCGGATGAAGAGGATGAGCTCCTCTATAATGATTGGGGGTTAGCCCTTCTCAACGTAGCGCAGCTCGCCGACGATCCGCATCGTCCGGAAAAGGCGCAAAAGTTTCGAGAGGATGCTGAGGCAAAATTCATGCATGCACTATCCCTTGGCTCTACGCAGGCCCTCTATAGCTTGGCATGTCTCTACTCGCTAACCAATCACCTCGAACTTTCCATGACGTATGTCCAAAAGGCGCTCAGGGCAAATGCTCTCCCTTCTGCCGAGGATCTGATGAGTGACGAGTGGCTCGAAAATCTTCGCGAGACGGATCTGTTTAGTGTCTTCGTCAAACAGCTTTAGATCACATCATTTTTCAATGAGATTGAATAGATCGTTGACTTTCCGCTATACTGGAGGGAATCACCTGATGATGGAGAGCTTGGATGGAGGAGGAGCATAATGAAATTCCCCCAGAAGCCGAAGAAGAGGTGCGAGCTTCCCTTGGTAACCTCCTAGATTCAAGAACGAGTCACCTCGATGACCAGCTTCTTGAAGCGCTGGAGGAGGCGTTCTATCGACAGGACCCGCGTACCGTCCTCCACGATTTGGCGAAAATTGCCGCCAACCACAATCCTGTTGACCTAGGATTTGCGGTCACTCGTCTCCCAACAGATGCGCGACGAATCGTCTACCAGAACCTTCCCGACCTCAACGATAAGGTCGAGTTTTTAGTTAATACCGACACGAATACGCGACTCTCCGTTTTTCGGGGGATGCCCGATTCGGAACTCGTCGAACTGATCAATGAAACTCCCACGGATGAAGCGGCAGAGTTTCTCGATTCGTTGCCAGATCGTCGGTTGCGCCGAGTTTTGGATCGACTCGATTTGGCGGTGGGTGACCGCATTCGCGAACTACTCAAGCACGACAGGTACTCGGCTGGTCGCCTCATGACCAACGAGTTCTTCGCTTTTTTAAGTGACACCACAATCGGGGAGGTAGCCTCATCCATTCGGGATAACCCCAGTATTGAGCTGACCCGTAGAGTGTTTGTCCTAAATAAAGAGGGCGAAATACAAGGGTTTGTTCACTCTCGCAATCTCATCATTAGTCATCCAAATACACCTCTTCGTCAGGTAATGCAGCCCGTGATGCACCAGGTGGGACCGGACGCGACGCGGGAGGAGGTCGTTGACCTCGTGGAGCGCTACAAGATTCCTGCACTTCCCGTCGTTGAGGAGGGGGGCACACTTCTCGGGGTGGTCACTTATGAGGATGTCGTAGAGGTCCTGGAGGATATCGCCGATGAGACCATTGGTAAGATGGCCGGTACGAGTGAGGATGTAAGTGAGCACGATGCCATTTTTAAACGTTTTACAAAGCGCGCTCCTTGGTTGATCGTGACTCTATTCTCGGGGCTAGCTATTGCCACGGCTCTCGAATTTTTTGCGAATAGCACCTGGTTTCTTTTCGTTCCATTTTTTGTGCCTCTGGTCACCGGAATATCCGGAAACGTCGGCATTCAATGTTCCACAGTACTTGTCCGCTCCATGGCCACTGGTGAGCTGTCCATGGGCACGCGAACGGATGCGATGATTCGGGAGTGCACACTCGGCGGGGTCATCGGCATTATCTTCGCTGTATGTGCTGGAACCCTTGTTTATTTGTTGAATCACCTCGGAATTCATGAAGTGGGCCCGAATCCAATTATTGTAGGAACTATTGTTGGATCTGGGGTCTTCGGCGCATGTCTGTTGTCGACGCTCCTAGGGGTCTTTGCGCCCTTTATCTTTTCGCGGATCGGAATCGATCCCGCCATCGCCTCGGGGCCAATCGTCACGGCCCTCAATGATTTTTCCTCGACCTTGATCTATTGTCTCATCGCCTTTGTCGCTACGTCACTCCTGCTTTGATCTTGCTACAAACCTGATGGTGAGGAATACTGTTGCTACTTGGAGTATCTTATGGAAGCAAATATTCTCATGGCGCCAACAAATTCTTTTGCCCGCCGCTGGCGTGAAACACGCGAGTTGCTGGCGCTAAATATTCTCGTTAAGGGCCGCAATCTTGTGGAGTATTTGCGGGTATTCTATCGGTACTATCGAAATGTTTCTTTTGCAAAAGTCGATCTCACTCTTCTCTTCCAGTACTGCATTAAGGGTCCCTTTGCTTATAGCAAGGAGCACCTGCAGCAGGCGGGGGCTGAGGAGATCTATGCCTTTGGTGAGACTCCGCTGACGACCCTGGAGCGAATCGCGGAGGAGGCGTCGCTTACCTCCAGCGATACCGTTATCGAGCTAGGTTGTGGTCGAGCCCGCACCTGCTTTTGGCTGCAAAAATTCATCGGGTGTGAGGTCGTGGGAATCGACTTTGTACCAGCTTTTATCGAAAAGGCCAATCGGACTCGCAGTATCTGCGCAGTCGATCGTATTGCGTTTCGCTGTGAAGATATTCTTACGACAGATCTCTCTTCAGGGACTGTGATTTATCTCTACGGGACGAGTTACTCGGCTGATTTCATCAAGGCTCTTATCGAGCGTCTTCGTGATCTGCCGTCAGGGACCCGAATCATCACGGTGAGCTATCCGCTTACTGACTACACCTCGGAACCTCTTTTTGAGGTAATGAAGGTATTTTCTGCGCGCTACACTTGGGGAGCGGCGGACGTCTATATTCAATATCTGCGCTAGGGCATTGCATGGACAGAGGCGAATTTTTTCGGAAGGGGTGGACCCTTGCGGTAGGAAAAACACTTGAGTTATTGAGTGATAATAAAATTGTAAGTAAGGTCGAAGCTTTTGCAGAGCGTCGCCAGCGCCCACCGGGCGCGACACCGTCAGAAACTCTCTTTCAGGAGCGCTGTACGGGGTGTGACGCGTGCATGATGGCGTGTCCGGTGAATGTGATCATGGTGGAAGATATGGAGAGTCGATTTCCTGTGTTGTATCCCGAAAAAGATCCCTGCATCTTGTGTCCCGACACGCCGTGTATCAGCGCGTGTGAAACGGATGCGCTGAGCCTTATCAACGATATTCTACCCAAGGAGATTTTCTGATGACCATATCTAGTCCGTTGTATTCAGCACCTACGTCATGTTCCACTTCGATGAGGCCGACTCGACAAGATGAGGTGAGGCAGTGGATTGAGAGAGCCGCACAACATCAAAAAAAGGGTGAGTTGGAGCAGGCTCGCATGCTCCTGGAGGAGGTTGTCCGTAGAGTCGACGGGGGCCTCGTGATTCCTACATTGCTTGAGGCGCAGGCCTATCGTGATCTAGCGACGCTCCTGATAGAGGGAAAGGATGCGCAAGAAGCAGAGCGAGCCTATTGTCTCCTTATTTTCTCCGCGCAAAGCTTTCGAGTGGCCGGTAAAATTCATGAGGCGGCAACGGTAAGGTCTCGCGCCATTCATCTGTTTGCAACACAAAAATTGGAAAATAAGACGGGTGTGGTCGCAAAAGTCGTGCATCATCTTAAAGAGGCGAAGGTGGCGGAGATCAATAGCAAGCACCACAGGGCGGAGTGGCAAGCGACGAATGCACTTCAACTTTTGAAGGGGGCTAAGCTCAAGCGAGAAAATCTAAAGGCGGATGCCTTCTACATTCGAGGGCTCGCTCGTGCTAGACGTGGTGAGGTGAGCGCAGTTTATGACCTGAGTCGAGCTGCCCGACTTCTGAAAGAAGTGGATGAGGATCGTTGGTTGATTGCCAGATTCTTCGACCTAAAAGTTTCTCATGAATGCGGACTCAAGGGGAGAGTGGCAAAGCTTCACAAGGAGCTATCGGCGATACAAGGTGAGGTGTCCCAACGGTTTCAATCACGTCTAGCGGTTCTACTCCTCGAGTTTCATCCAGGGAAAGAAGAGGACGTCACGGATGGAGGAGGAGCTGGTGAAGAGCATGACCATGCGGTCGATTCCAATACCGATTCCGCTAGTGGGGGGCATGCCTTGGCAGATCGCTTCAAGAAACTCGTCGTCTAGCGGATGCGCTTCGTCGTCGCCGCCAGAAAGCTGGTCTTGTTGATCCTCGAGCAGCTTTCTCTGGATAATAGGGTCGTTTAGCTCACTATAAGCGTTGCAGATCTCATTGCCTAGCACGTAGCTTTCAAAGCGCTCTACGAGTCCGGCCTCCTTTTGCTTGGGATCTCGGTGCGGCTTGCAGAGGGGCGTTGTCTCGATGGGGTGGTCGGTGATGTGTACGGGCTGCTGGAGGTGCGTCTCGACGGTCTCTTCGAACAGTGTGGAGATGAGGAGGCCTCGACTGAGCTTGGCGCTCTCTTCTAAGGCGATATGGGCGTGCTCTTTTAGCGCGGCGCGTAGCTCGTCATCACTCAGGGAGTCAACATTGACTTTGGTGAATTCCTGCAACGCTTCTTTCATGGTGAGCCGGCGCCAGGGCGCTTTCATTTCGATCTCTAGGGTTTCTCCATTGTGCTCGTAGGCCACTTTGGTCTTACCAAAGAGCTTCAAAGCGACGGCTTGGAAGAGCTCTTCGACAAAGCGCATCATGTCGTTGTAATCCCAGTAGGAGGCGTACGCCTCGAGCATGGTGAACTCTGGATTATGCGTCCTGTCGATGCTCTCGTTGCGGAAAACACGTCCCATCTCGTAGACGCGATCCATTCCGCCCACAATAAGCTTCTTTAACGAAATTTCTAGTGAAATTCGGAGGTACATTTGTTGGTCGAGGGCGTTTAGTTCGGTGATAAAAGGTCGAGCGGCGGCGCCGCCGTAAATGGACTGCAAAACGGGTGTTTCGACTTCGATAAAGGCGTCTTTATCGAGTTCGCTTCGGATCACCTGCATGATTTTAGCGCGGGTGATGAAGGCCTCTTTGACTTCCGGGTTGCTGATTAAATCCAGCCACCTCTTGCGGTAGCGGGTCTCTTTGTCGGCCAGCCCTGAATGCTTGTCAGCAAGAGGCAATAGTGTCTTGCAAAGAAGCGTGATGCTTTTGACGTAAAGGGTTAATTCGCCCTTGCCCGTTCGAAAAAGGTGCCCTTCGACGCCAATGAGGTCGCCTAGGTCCAGCTTCTTTTCGATGAATTTAAGGTGCGATGGATCCCCTTCTTTGGGGTCGTAACCGACAACTCTGCTCAAATCGCGATTGAACATCAGCTGCAAGCGGCCGCTAGCATCTTGGAGCTGAGCAAAGATATTCTTTCCCATGGCGCGAACGAGCACGAGGCGCCCTGCCATCTTGGCTAGGGGAGTGCTCCCGCTAGCCCCGGCTTCGCTATCTCCCATCTCGCCAGCATCATACTGCGCCAAAAGGGCAGCGCTGTCGTTCGTTGGACGAAATTCATGCGGATAGGCGTCCACGCCTAGTTTCTGAATTTCGGTCAGCTTCTGACACCGCGTTTGAAAAGCTTCAAGCTGCGTATAGGGGGGAGTCGAAAGGGACATGTGCATAGGATCCTCGTGCCACTCTGGCAGGGGAAAGTTTACCGGAGTTAAAGGTAGATGTCTAGATGGGCAAAAAGGGAGGCAGGGCAATCGCATGATAACAATTATTCAACAACAGATAGTGCGCGAAGAGAGGCATTAATGATTAGCGGTTTAAAAAAAAATAACGCAGAGGCGGGGAGGTCGCGGAGTCGCGCAGAGGGAGTTTCTTCGACTATGTAGAAATTAAAGCCCAGGGAAAGTCTGTCGATAGGTTGTGGATGGCGGTAAAACTCCCTCTGCGCGACTCCGCGACCTTCCCGCCTCTGCGTTAAAATTATTTTAAACCACCAACCATTAATGCCTTACATTCAGGTTGCGATGGCGCCTCTGCCCGCGCGCAGGGGCTTATTTTGGTGAGTAAAAAATTGACAACAAACAATAGGGCTGGGCATCCTAGGGGTATGTCAATCCCCACTCGCTCTTCGGCACAGCAGCATCTACGTCCACCGGTGGCCATCACTGGTGATTTGGCGGAGCTCCAAGAGTTTCTATTGGAAAATCGGGATCGTTTGGCAGAGGCTGGGCGATATCTGGAAAACCTCGACGGTGAAAGCATCGGATCTCTTCTGCGTGCCTATCATACGGTCAAATCCGATGCGTCTTTTGTGCAGCTCCGTGACTTGCGGGAGCTCGCACATGAGGTGGAGGGGCTACTGGATTTTGTGACGCGCGGTGAGCTGAAGCTGACCAAGGAGGTCTCAGCGCTTCTTTTTGATGCGCATGAGCTCTATGGCGTGCTATTAGACGGACTCGAACATGCACTTACTGTCGATGGACTTCTTCATCCGGTGGTGGCACTGCCTGGGCTTGTGAACCGATTGCGGCAGACGGTCGCTACGGGACTCACCCAGGATGAACCGGTCCGCCCTACAACAACATCGCCGAAAGGTCCAACTACTGTGAGGGTGGAGAAGGGGCAGCTCGATCGCCTTGCTGAAATCTCCCAGGCGCTTACCAAGGAAGGACCTACGCTGCTTCCTCGTGTCAATGAGCTTACCACGGAGCTGGAAGCTCTCATCATCGACCTCCAGATGATGCCAGCAGAGGGTCTCTTCAAGCAAGTTCGAAGGATCACACGCGACACGTCGCAAGCACTCAACAAGCAAGTGGACGTGATCACTGAAGGTGGGGAGACCCTGATTTCTCGCTTTCTAGCTGGGAAGCTGGGGGAGTGGCTGCCGCACTTGATCCGCAATGCAATTGATCACGGGGTGGAATCGCCTCAAGATAGAGTAGCAGCCGGCAAGGAACCCCTTGGCACGCTAACGCTACGCTTTCAAAAAGGGGCTGGATTTCTCGTGGTGGAATTGTCCGATGATGGTCGTGGGATCAAATTGGAGAATGAGGAGCTGGCGGTGATCTTTCAGCCGGGGTTCACCACAAAAAAAGAGCTCACACATATCTCGGGGCGTGGAGTCGGACTCGATGCCGTGCGCTGCGGGGTGGAGGAAGAGGATGGAACCGTCGAGGCGGAGACAACCCTCGGTCAGGGCACCAAATTCACACTACGTTTTCCGCTCTGAAACTCGAAATAGCTACAGGTTTGGGTCCGCTGCGAACCGCATCGATACGCATATAAACGAAAAAAAATGTGCCGAGAACAATGATGAACAGGATAATCAGTGTGATGATAAACTGTTTTGTTTCGGAACTTGCTTCCTGAAAACTTACGATTGGATTCTTCAACATTTTCTCCTAGCCGTAACGCCTCAATTGGATTTCAAAATCGCGCGCGAGGTCGGGATAAAACTCCTCGAGAATGACGCGCGCTTCCTCAAACTGTTGCCGCTTCTTGAGCTGGTGATAGCAAATCATGCGGTAGATGAGGTTATTAACGGCATCCGTCATTTCCACCTTCGCTTGGGTCAGCTGCATGCGATACGGATTCGTACTACCCAACTCGTCGCGCTTTGACGGCTTCTTCTTCCGCTTGGCGTCAAGAGCTTGGCGTAGATTGTCTTCACGGGATCCTTGTCTCATCTTGAAGGAGTCATCGATCTGTAGCTGGGCATCTTCCATGCTGCTTTTGAGGATCTCAAACTGTACCGCAAAGTACTTCAGATCCTCGCCGGCCATTGCCTTTTGGAGTCGAGTGAGAGCCTCGGGCCACTCCTCGGCAAGAAGTTTGATCTCGGCCTGTGCCATGTGAAGACTACGAATCTGATTGTCGAGGCGGGCAACGAGTCCATCATTGCTACCAATTTTTGGAGGATTCGCCTTCGCTTCAGCAAGTTCCTTTTGATAGCCACTGATCGCCTTGCCGTATTCGCGGTCGGCTTCGCCCAGCTTCTGATCGTCCAAGCGAAGGATGGCTCCTAGCATGCCGTGAACAAATGCGGACTGGTCAATGGCGAGTTCTTGATCACCATTTGCAAGAAGTTTGAGCTCGCGTTCGGCGACTTTGAGATGCTTCTCGCGGCCGACAAGTTGTTGTGGCTCGGGAAAACGCACCAGGCTTCGCCTGCGCACCTCAGCGCTCTCTAGTGTGAGAAGGTTGTCCGCCATGAAAATGGTGAAGTGGGCACGAACCGCAAGTAGCTGGTGGTCGATGTTTTTCTTGTCGCTTTTGGTCACTGCGTCAAGCTTGCCAAGAGCTGTCGTAGCCTTGTCTTTCGCCTTGTCGAGCTCACGGGCTTCGATCAAAAGCTCCGCTTCGTCGAGCATCGCTTGAGCGCGGTGCGCCTCGCGATTGTTTGCCATTTGGCAGGCAGTAAGAGCGAGTAGTAGTGGAATCAATAAAATGCGCTGGAGCCGAGCCATTTGCATTCCTCCTACGCACGAGAATCGCTCTCTTCAAGTTTTTTGTCTACTGAAAGAGTGCATCCAGTTCGCGCTGCTCAAGGCGGCGGTAGTGGCCAAGGGGTAGGTTGCCAAGGGAGAGGCCGCCAATGCGAAGGCGAGAGAGTTCCTTTACGGGGAGTCCTGCGCGGGCCGCTAGGAGGCGGACCTCATGCTTGCGCCCTTCTTTCACAACGACTTTGATCGTGCCGCGACGCATCTTGGTGACTTTTGTCGGCTTGACAAAGACGCCCTCTACATAGGTGCCGTGAGTGATCCCTTTGAGATGCATATCGGTGATCTCACGGTTGGTCCGTACCAGGTATTCTTTCGAAATATTGGAGGAGGGGTGCATGACCTTGTTGGCGAGCGCTCCGTCGTTTGTGACGAGAAGGAGTCCGGTGGTGTCCTTATCAAGCCGCCCTATCGTAAATAGACGCTCTCCCTCTGGAAAGAGGTCAATGACAAGGTTCTCGTCCTTTTTGCGGGCGTTGCTGCAGAGGTAGCGCTTGGGCTTATTTAGAATATAAGTCGCCGTCTTCTGCGGCTTCACACGCTCACTTTGGTACTCAATGCGGTCAACGTCGGGATCCACAAGCGTCTGCGGTAGAAGCGCAATCTTCCCGTTTACCTTGACCTTACCCTCACGTATGAGCTCCTCAGAATGGCGTCGCGACGCCACACCACAGTGTGCTAAAACCTTTGCGAGTCTCTGCTTATCCATTATATTCCAATGTGTTAAGCAAAAATTGTATAGGAAGTAAGGTTATTGTGCAAGGGGGCATAGGAATTAGTTCAGTTGAATACTGTCGGGGCTTTGATTTCGATTCGCGCTAATTTTTTTTTTTTGTCGAGCGCAGGTTTATTATTCAAATTAAATAATATTAACTATTTCAGAAAACTAAGCGGTTCGCTACGCTCTTGTCCGAATTTAACAGATTTATGCAATGTCGAGGGCGGTAGTGTGATGAAATTCGTGTTACGTAGCGTCCAGTTGGGCTGGTTCAGATGCCTCACTGCTATCACTCTCCTCCTCTCCTTTTCATGCCAGGCAGAAGAAATCGAGGCGCCTCGCCTTGCTTCGGAGGTAGCGCCTCACGGCATTGTCGCCGATTGCGTTAACGTGATAACGGGTTCCTTTTTCTATCGGGAACAGGAAATAAGCATCGGCGGAGCCGAGCCTCTAGACTGGACTCGTCTCTTTGAAAGTGGGAATAAGAAGCCTAGCGAAATAGGATTCGGACAGGGCTATAACTTTTCAATCCAAGCTAGTTATCCCGACAAGGAATATGGAAAACCACTATTTCGTGTTGAGAGTCGAAGGGGCGCCACTACCAACTTTGTTGGGGGAGAGGCGTCGCAGGATGGACTAAAAACGTCAGTATACCCTCGTGTGTACGAGAGTGGGTATTGCAACCTATCCTTTATGGAGGGGGGAGCCCATATCAAGAACTGCAGTCTTCGGTACCACGGATACGGCAAGAAATTACGTTGGGGGAACTACCATCTTTCCCATGGATCAGGCCTAGAACAGTTCTATGAAGCAAAACATAAGCGCCAGGCGTATCTGGTGCGGGAAATCCGTCCGAATGGAAATAGGGTGTTGTTTGAATACGACAGCGATAATAGGCCGATTCGTATTCGATCAACAAACAGAAGCGAGAGCAACACACTAGCTGAGCTTAAGCTCCAATACAACGGGGCGAAGGTTTTAATAGAGGGCAGCAACGGGCAGAAGGTTGAGTACCAGCGGACATTAAAAAAGCATAGCACTGGGTATGCTTCGGACTCTGTTAAGCAGTGGCATATTACGTCGACGCGGTCATCGCATCTACCGAAAACGGAATACTCTCTTCGAAAGGAAGCTCTGGTTAGTAGGGTCGAAATCGACCAATGGTCGGGTCGAAAGGTTCGATACAGCGTCGATATTTGCCTTCCGGAATCCGTAAGAAAGGGAGGCTCAGCGGTTGATGTAAGCTATTACGCCGGTAAGGTGTCGGAGCTTCGGAAGCCTTGGGGACTGAACGGAGAGACAATCGCCACTCATCGCTTTAGCTATGGTGCTGGCCACTCCGAGGTTCTCGATCCGTATCGTAACCTCA
Organism: Chlamydiales bacterium; assembly: GCA_041603795.1. Lineage (GTDB taxonomy): Bacteria > Chlamydiota > Chlamydiia > Chlamydiales > JBFIDQ01 > JBFIDQ01. The sequence continues at coordinate 4,686 of JBFIDQ010000022.1, read as the reverse complement.
CGCGCTACAAGATTTCAGATCAGGGTCTAATCAGGGCCATTCAGGACTTTCGCGGTTCCAAGGAGTTCTATCGCGCAATTTCATTTGCTTGGGACGCTGAGGGACAACTTCTAACGCGCTATTTAAGTGATGCTGTGGGACGTATCCATCACTGCCAAACGTTCACGTATGACCCTAGGGGCAATGTGCGCAAGGAGCGCTTGGTGGGCAATCTCAGTGGTGAGGGCTCGCCTTGGGTTAAGTTAAATCATTCCAAGTACCCTATTCTTGATAAGCAGGAGAGCTTTGCTAAGACATATACGCACTCAGATAATGGATTGAATCTGGTTCTCACTGAGAAGGAAGATTTTGGTCCGCTGATCACCTATCGCTACCGAGAAGGCACTAATTTAGTCATAGAAAAAATTACGTCCGACGATGGAGCGATTCTTGAAAGGGAGTATTTTCAGTATGATGAAAATGCGTGCTGTACGGAGCATATTCGCGATTCTGGAGAGCTGACACCGCGTCAAATTCAGCGCACAGAATACTCTCCCACTGGGTTGTCACTGAGCAGCAGTTCCTTCTTTTCAATAGATGGAGAGGAAACTCTTCTGAAGCGAGAGGAGGTTACCTACACAAATGGCGATCTAATCGATTCTCGTACGATCTTCGGCAGCAACGGTGAGGCTCAATACACGCTGACATACAAGCATGATGAAAGACGCCGACTGATCGAAGAGAGTGATGCCCTGGGAAGGGTTACTTATACACAATATGATGAATCCAATCGGCCTACTTTTAGAAGCCGCAGTGGTTCGGGCTTTCACACGCTGTTCCACTACGATGTGGCGGGTAGGATCGCTCGAAGCGAGGAGATACATGATGATTGCGAAGTTAGGGTAAATCAGGTTGAGTACGATCTGAAGGGAAGAAAGAGCTGTTCCATAGATAACAGGGGACACACAACTCGCTACGATTACGATCACCTCGATCGCCTAATCCGCATCACCTTTCCAGCTCAGCAGGTTTCGAACGGGGCGCCCATAAGGACGGTAGAGAAGCGGGTCTATGATATTGCGGGTAATTTGACGGAGCTCATCGCCCGCGATGGGACCTCGACTCGATTCGCCTATAATTGCCGCGGACAAAAAACTCTAACTGTCTATTCCGATGGTAGCAGGGAAATCGTCGCTTACAATCTCAATGGAACAATCGCAAAGAAGAGCGAAAGAGATGGCTCGTGGACGTGGTATGGCTACGACAAGCTAAAAAGGGTCGTTGCGACGGAAACCTTTGCTGAAGATGACTTGTTTCTTTTCGGCACAAAAAACAGCTACGACGGATTTTTTCTTGTCTCCTCTGTAGATCGCATGGGGGAGGTCACTGCATTCGACTATGATCGGTTTGGACGAAAGGTTGCTGAAAGAAAGGCGGGTCACACGACAACCTTCGAGTACGATGTTTTGGGTCAATTGTGCCGCACCACAAACGGCACTATTTCTCAGGTCGAGGAGCTGGATGTAGCAGGTCGGCTCATCGAAAAACGAGTGGAAGATGCGCAGGGGATCGTTTATGCGAAGACAACTTTCGTCTATGATGACAACGATCAAATCACTGAGACGTATGTGTGGAGCAGCGAGGAGGAGTTCGCCCTTACAAGGAACGAATACGACTCCCGAGGCAACCTGGTGCGCGCTGTCGACGCGGAAGGAAATGAAAGCCAGATTGTCTACGATGAAACGGGAAAAGACGATCAGGGACTGAAGGTCCGCACGATCACGACCATCGACCCGATGGGAAACGAGCTCATAGAGACGCATTCGCTATTCGGTTACGTGACCCTAAAACAAAGAAGGAATGTCTCAGGAGAGCTTTTGGAGGCGTCCTGTACCTCCTATGACGCCTCAGGTCGAGAGCTGCTGCAACAGCAGTTTACTGTTCACAATGGACGCAGTGTTGGGGTCTATCGCCTCCAATGGGATCGAGATCGCATGGGACGGATCACTCAGTTGACGGAGCAGCCAGCGGATGAGCTCTCAAAAATCACGAAATATGTTTACGATAAAAAGGGGAGACTCACAACCACAGTTAAACCTGATGGCGTAAGGCTGTTTCGAGAGTATGATGTGGTGAGTCGGCTTAGCTCTCTCTCATCTTCGGACCAAAGCATCGACTACACGTACACATACGACCACAACGACAATTTGTTAGAATCATTAGATCACACCGATGGATCTTACACCCTTCGGACATACGATCCATGGTCTGAGGTGGTTAAGGAGACCCTTGCCAACGGACTGGCGACTAGTTATGAGCGGGGTGAAGAAAAATCTATCACTGGAATCACCTTTCCAGATGGCTCTGGCATTCGATATGACTACAAGGGGCCCTACGTTGAAAAAATACGTCGATTGTCTTCTAGTGGTTCTGTCCGTTACGAGCACCACTTCAAGGAAGTGGATTGGCTCGGAAATTCGCTAGAAGAAAAGCTTGTAGACGACGTGGGCGAGCGTGCTACGACGTGGAATTCGATTGGTTTTTCTGTTGAGGTTGGCGCGCCAACACTTCTATTTACGCTCGATACATTCGATCAAGCAGGGCATGTCCTGCAGGAGAGTTTGAACGGAAAACGCGAAACGTTCTCCTACAATGACCGCTATCAGCTCCACACAGAAAGCGGCTCTGTTGATCACAGCTACGAGTACGACTCGCTTGATAACCGGCGCGCAATGGACAATTATCTTTGTGAAATCAACACTCTGAATCAGCTGGTAGAGGATGGAAGCTACCGATATGATTATGATGAGAATGGCAACTGTGTTTCTGCAGGCACCAAGAGATACGAATATGACGCACTAGATCGCCTGAAAAGGGTGTTTGATGGTCCTCTTTTGCTGGCCGAATATGACTACGACTCGTTTGGACGGCGGATAAGAAAGACGACGCCAAAGGGCGTCGAACACTACCACTATCATCGAAATGAGGAAATTGGATCTGTTTCATACAGGGGCAAAGAATTGCGGCTTCCTGGCCCAACCTATTCGGTAGCGTTCGAATTAGGCGACCGCGTCTACGTACCGCTGTATGATCACCGTGGAAGCGTTCTCGCTCTGCTAGACGCTGCCACAGGCGAGCAGGCAGCCACCTCGCGATACTCAGCATTTGGGGAGGAGCAGACGAGTAGCTCGCTTTCGCCTTGGCGATATGAGGGCAAACGCTTCGACCCGGAAACAGGATTCCTTTTCTTCGGAGCGCGCTACTACGAGCCGTCAACCGGACGTTGGATCAGTCCGGATCCTTTAGGTTTTGCAGACGGACCTAATCTCTATGCATACGTGCACAACAATCCGCTTGCCTACGTCGACCCTACAGGGCTCATGTGTGCGCCACTTATGTTTAGCTTCGAGCATCAAATACAGCCTCTTAGTCCGATGCTGTCACAGCCGATATTTGCGGCAGAGCCACTGCGTACATCGATTTTAAGTCGAGAAGTCGGCATGGGACACATTAATTCCCAGATTCGAATCAATTATGCAAATGGGATAAAAAACTATTTGGTCGATGCAAAAGAAGTGGCCAAATTTATTTCAACGACTCACGGCAATGCAACAGTGCTATCGAATTTTGACGGCACCCAGGGCTTTGCCACAGATGTCATGGAGGCGATAATTCTTCTTGCAGGTGGTACGACCCAGGCGGTACATAACTTGGTAGCCGACTGGCGTGAGCAGCTAGCCGAAATGGGCCCGGGCGGTGAAATTATCCAGTACTGTCATAGTCGCGGGAACTTGGTGTTTCAAAGGGCGATTGAACAGCTAACGCCCAGCGAGGCCGCTCAAATCTCACTAATCGGTCTAGCGCCTCCCTGGGAAACCAGAAGCAACAAATTGAAATCTATTTATCAAGTTTCGAATGACTCCGACGGCGTTACCTTTCCGGGTCGCTTCTCAAAATCTAATGTTCTGCCTTATGGGGTACATTGCCACCTGACTAGTAATGAGCGCAACCACAAAATAGTTAAAGGTGGTAAAGGCGATTTCTTTGCTCATGGTGTTTTGGAGTGTAGTGTTTATCGATCGGAGATAGTAGCCAGTGGTAGGGATTTTGTGGATATATATGGAAGGGTAGAATGAGGATTTTTCGCGTTTTTAAATCGGCAGCTCTTGTATTTAGTGTGGCATTTTTGCTCCTGTATTTCATTTTAGAATTTGAAAATCCTTTTCTTTCTTACCCAGAATCATCTTCTCTTCAAAAAATTTATTCGGCCCACAATAAGCTAATGAAAAGGAAGCATGGGCTGGCTTCAGGTGGTACAGGGATGAGCTGGGAACAGGAAAAAGTGAACCAGATTTTTATCGGATACTATTCGGACCGTGTGGTTTCTATTGAAGAGGCAAGGGAAATTTGGGTGGATTCCTTACTCTCTCTCTTGGAATTACTAAACGAAACTGACGTGAGCCCTGATGAATTCTCTAGCAGCCCAATGACTTTTCTTAACACACGGATTAGAATACATTTTGCAACAAGTCGCGAGGATCTTGAGCGTAACCCCAATGATCAATCTGTAGTTTCCGTTCTCCAACTTAATGGAGTTATCCGTTTTACAACTTATGAACCTGGAGAAGTCATGCTAGGAATTCTCCATAGAGAGACGTGTGAGGAGGCCTTAAAAATAGTAAGGGAATCCAAGTCTGGATCAAAGAG
>JBFIDQ010000021.1:0-16987 GCA_041603795.1 Chlamydiales bacterium | reverse complement strand
TTTCTGCGCCTACCGTAGTACAGAGTGTAAAAAGTTGTTGATGCTATGGGCCGCGACTTAGGCAAAGGGAGTGGTAGCCCGCGACCGCGGGTGGGTAGATTTTAGCCCACGGTAAGAGCAGCTCGCGGATGCGAGCAAGCGCAACCGTGGGTATTGGCAAAAAACCAATTGTACCCGCGATAGCGGGTACTAGAAACGTGCGCATCGGATCCTCAGAGTGCCGTTCCGGGCACCCGCTATCGCGGGTGCAGCTATTTTTTGCAAATACCCACGGCTGCATTTGCTCGCATCCGCGAGCTGCATTTGCCATGGGCTAAAATCTACCCGTCCGCATTCGCGGACTAAAACTCCTTTTGCCTTAGCTGAGCACAAGGCAAGGTGTTCTTAGCGATCAAGTTTTGACTGGTGAAATCTCCCCGCCTAGGAACGGCAGCAGGTGATAGCTCGCTTTTTTTCGATTTGGACTAAGTGCTACGGATACCTCGTAGGGGAGCTCCGTCTTGCTATGGCGCACGTAGAACACCATCTTGTCATCTCGTATTTGCGGTCCATGCATCCCGCTTACGTCGAATAGCCCGTAATCACTTATTCGTGGACCTCGAGTATCGAGTCCGTTGGCCTCTTTCGCAACGCGCTCGCGATACTCCTTCTTGAAGGCGGCTATGTCGTCGATGACTTCATAGGTCAGTCCTTTAAAGAGGAAGTTTGCCACTCTGGCAAATTCATTGCGGTGCTCTTGTTGTCTTACTTCCGGACAGGCACTTACCAGCGCAGAGAGCTGCTTGTAGTGGATTCCGTTGTAGTCAACAACCCGTTTGCCCTCTTCTAGAGAGCAATCGAGATGTGTGGTTCCCAGGGCTATGGTGAACAAAAGGGAACTAATCATAAGTTATCCTTTCCTTAGGGTTAACTAGCTTTTCGTTGGTCGACGATATCGACCTCTTCATCATCGTCAGGAATCAGGTCACCCAGATCCCGAGCAAACTCCCATGGGCGTGTGACCCACCCCTGCTGGCTGACCGCTTCGAAGTTGGAGTTGTCGTCAAGCGAGCGCCACACCTCCAGGTCGCCATCAAATGGATTGTACATAAAGCTGAAGTGGATATCGTGCGCGTCTGAATTCCAGTTTGTGTCCGCGAACTTCACCGAGCTATCCACCATTGTTTTTCTTAGATCCAGTGGAAGTGTATCGAAGAGCAACGAGTCCAAGTGCAACCTTAGGTAGACAGGGTGGACAAACCCATACCCTTGAGTCCTATTGACAGCTGCTTCCAGTGTTTTGCGAATCGTGCCATATGTCGCCTCACTTGGCAGCTGGGAAAATGCCACCTCGAGGGCTTGGTGATTTTCGTCATCCACCAACTCATCCTTCAACCGCTGCAGCATTGCATCCTTTGCTTGCTTGGTCACCACCGTATTGGCTACTTGTTTGCCAGGTGCGATGATGTTGTTCTCTACCCATTCCTTATCGAAGTTAGGATTTTCCCACAAGGCTCGAAGTGAGGGATCGCCCGGCATGAGAGAAAAGGCGTGCTTCCCTGGGGTACGTACCGGAATAAGAGCTTGAGGGTTAGTGCGAAAGTATTCGCGTCCCCGCTCACACCCATTTTTGATCCGACTGACGAGCTGCATCATTAGATCCGTCGCATCTTTTGGCTGAATCCGCTCGCCTTCGGCCATTTCCCTATTGAAATAGACCTTCCACACCTGCTGTGGCATATTGCCGATGCGATCGAGCCATGGCGTATGGGTTAGGAGATCGGGGTCGCCATTAAGCATTCTAATAGCCACCCTGCCGTAGTTATAGATGGAGGCGACCTCCCCAACAAACTTGCTTGTCTCTTTGCCAAGGTATTCAGTGAGTGACGTGCAAACGAGGCCCATCAGAGCCTTGGATTTTTTGTCCCCGGGGCCGCTCCCGATTTCATCGCTGACTTCTTTTGCAAGGTCATGAATGAACGTACGATATGCTTCTCCAGAACCCACCCGTATCCAATCATCCGTGTCACAGCTGCCTCGTTTGTCAAAAAGGACGAAGCCGCCTGATGTGGAGTGACCGTCAGCGCTGTGGGACGGATTCGTGATGGATGGATCGTATTGCAGCTTTGCCCTCTCCAGGAATTTTGTGACAACTCTTACGACGATCTCTCGTTTGATTTCGTCGTTTCCGCTCATGATCTTATCAACGTTTTCACATAGCGCCTTTGTGAGGGATCCGAGTGAGCGCTCCTTCATGTAGCTGTCGTTTTTCGCCTCTGCCATGCTCGCCAGAGTGTATTCCCATACTCGCAGTAGTGGATTCGCCGTTTGCGCCTCTATAGCGATCACAAGTGTTTGTAGGATTTCCTCCTCGGCCTTGCCGTTGCGCGTGGCGATCTGGGTTGCAAGTCCCTTAAGGAAGGTGTGCATTGCTAGGTCGACGCTCTCATCGTCGTCGTCAGCTTTCTCCCAGAATTTGGCTACCGTGTCTTTTACCAATCCCTCTATGGCACTTTCTTGGATGCCTGCTGCGATGCAGGCCGCACGAATCCCCGGTGCTTCCCACAGGAAGGCTCCTTCCGTTTCTAGCTCCCCATCAGGCCAAACGGCGAACTCCGTGTCGCCACTATCTAGGCTCATCCGAAGAAGAAAGGGAAAGTCCTCCTCGATCCCATCTTCATCTTCCAGTGTGATCTTGCCATCGCGAATCAGAGCAGCCAGATCATCCACACAGCGGCCTAGGCGTGAGTGCATGACCTCTATCCCTAAGAATGTGGCAAAGCAGGAGCCTACGCTCCCTTGGCGCAGATGCGAAAGCATCCCGCCCATTGCTACCTTTTTGGCATCCACGTGCGTGATTTTGCTTCCGGGTGGGCGACCAAGTGACTGCCAAACGAGTCGCTGTCCAGGCCTGTTTCCAGGTACTGGGGCTTCCACCGCAGCCAACTTATCGCGTAATGCTGGCGATCTCTCGAGTAGATCGAGTCCGCGTAGCAGCTCGCAGCAATACCCGGTATTTCTGCTTTCCTCAGGAATAAGAGCGTCCTTAGCGACCTCAATTAGACCGAAATTCACCGCGCCACTGCTGGTAGTCAGTAGGTTAGCCATGGCCTGTGGAATGTATGTATTCCGCGCCTGTATGGCGTCCTGTAGGAGGCTCCTCTCGTGCCCTTTGGTATGTGCTTCTACTTCCTTTCTTTCGATTTCTAGGGACTCTGTTAGCTTCTCCCGAAGGCGAGATACGCTGTCAGTTGGATTGGCACTGTCAATCATGGTGTTGGTTAGAGCAAGGTCTTGATCGCAGAAATAGATGAGTGCGCCGATGTCGCTTCGCGCTTGCTGCAGCTGCCCCTCGTTGTGCCCGGAACGGGCCAGTGCGAGTGCAAACCGGATGGTCTTTTCGGAGTTCGGTTTTCCCTGTGTGATACCGACTAAGTCGACCAGCTGTTGCGTCAGGGAACCGTGACCAATCGCGCGAATTTCATCCCAAGGGAATCCGCTTTTATCACTAAGGGATTTAGCAAGGGAGGCAAACCCCTGATCTACCAGAGCCTGAAGATCAGCTTCTAGAGGACCAGCATCTGGAGCATCACCATGAGTTGCCGTCTGCTCCTTTTTACCGTGCTTTGGTAGAAGACCCTCCAGGGCTGGAAACTTGAGTCGTTGCTGTAGAGGCAGAATGCGCCCATTGGCTAGAGTGCTGGGAGCCAGTCCCATAGGGGCTCCAAACGCCCGCAGCACAATCGCGGTTAGGCGATTGTAGGTGTTGGTTATGAAGAGTGTCGATTCGTATACAAACGAACGAGTCGACGAAACAATTGGTATCCCCATGCATTCCTCCCTGAATTGCTGGGTCCTAAAGAGATTCCTTCAAGTTGCGATCCGTTGCAACCGATTTGAGGGAGTCCCTTTACTAATGGACTTCTTCGCCACCCATATAACTAAAGTGCTGCCGTGTCAAGTTAAAAGTTTATTTTTCTCAAGCTGTTGATGAAGAGTTTAGTGTGAATGTGAACTGTTTTTTTATCCGCTGACTGTTACTCTGAGGTGGGATTTCCCTAGGAGGTGCTTACTGATGCTTACCCGAACAAAAATTATTTGTACTATTGGTCCTTCTTGCAGCAGCTACGAAAACATCATGCGGTTAATAGAGGCGGGTATGAACGTGGCGCGCCTCAATTTTAGTCATAGCAATCAGGATGTACACAGAGAAACCATTGCAACGTTGAAAAAAGCGCGGGAGGATACCGGGGAGCCGCTAGCAATCATGCTCGACACAAAGGGCCCAGAGGTGCGTGTGGGGCGTATTTCTGGTGGATCAATCCTTCTCGAGAAGGGCCAGTCTCTTTGGCTTGTTGGAAGTGACATGGAGGGAACAAATGAGCGCATATCCATCAACCCAGCCTCCGTTCTCAACTCTCTCGAACACGGTATGCGAATTCTTTTCGATGATGGCTATGTGGCCGCCCATGTAGTTGAGCGCACTGCAGAAGGGGTTCTTATACAGATCGAAAACACGGGAAAGCTTGCCACTGGAAAAAGTGTCAATATTCCAAACGCTAACCTCGACCTGCCCGCAATGACGGAGTCCGATATCTCCGACATCCGCTTCGGCTGTCAAGAGGGCGTTGATTTCATAGCGGCATCGTTTATTCGGTCAGCGGACCACGTTCTTGCGATCAAAAGACTTCTCGCTGAACAGGGATGTGCTGATATTCGGGTGCTCGCAAAGATTGAGAATGGGGAGGGAGTGAACAACTTTGATAGCATCGTTCAGGTGGCCGATGGTATCGTGATTGCTCGAGGAGATCTCGGAGTAGAACTACCCCTTAGCGAGGTGCCTCGACTTCAGAAGATGATGATCCGAAAGTGCTACCTCGCCGGAAAACCATCGGTAACGGCGACGCAGATGTTGGAATCGATGATTCACAATCCACGTCCAACAAGAGCGGAGGCGTCAGATGTCGCCAATGCAATCTATGATAGTACCTCTGCGGTAATGCTCTCGGGGGAGACGGCAGCTGGAAAATATCCGATAGAGACTGTCCAAGTGATGAAGAGCATTATTCAGGCTGCGGAGAGCGATTTTAGCTACGAGGATTTCTTTGGCCATCATCAGAAACTTGACTACAACGATGTGCCGTCCGCCGTAACTTTAGCTACGGTAAAAACAGCTTACAGCTCCCGCGCAAGGGCTATTTTTGCGTTTACAAATAGTGGACAGACCGCTCGCCTACTTTCTCGCCTTCGACCGGAAATACCGATCGTCGCACTCACTCCGATCATACGTAATTATCATCAGCTGGCGTTCAACTGGGGGGTCATTCCGGTTTTTACGGAAAAATGTGACACCCTAGAGGAGGCCCATGAAATAACGAGTCAGTTTGCTCTGGATCATGATCTCGTACGCTACGGAGACCTTGTTGTGATTACTGCCGGTAATCCATTCGGAATTTCAGGGACCACCAACATGATGCTCGTCGAAAACATTGGCGATGTGCTGGTGCGAGGGCATAAGGGATTTGGTCGGCAAATCTTTGGCAAGGTGTGTCTGGTTTTTTCACCAGACGACAAAAAACCTCACGAGCTTAAGGATCATATTCTGGTGATCACGAAGTGTGACGACACCTACCTCCCTCTGTTGAAACAAGCGGCCGGGGTGATTCTACAGAACTTGCTCGATGATCAGGAGTCGGAGCAGTATTTGACTCTGGTTTCAAAGACCTTGGATATTCCGACAGTTCTTCGCGGTGATGGTGCATGCACAGTGCTTGACAATGGGCAGTTGGTGACACTTGACCCGACTAAAGCATTGGTTTACAGTGGTGTGCATCTTGAAGAACCAGTGACAACGTGAATGCCAGCTGAACGATACTACATTGACCAAGTCCTGAACGAGGGGGCTTCTCTTTCCTTGGAAGGAAAGGAGCACCATCACCTCGCGCACGTGATGCGTACCAAGGTAGGCGATGCCGTCACTTTAGTTGATGGACGAGGTAATCTCGCGGAGGGTGTAGCCACAGCCGTCGGCAAGAAAAAATCTACAATTCAGGTGAAACAGGTCCGCTCGGAACCGCCGGATTCATCGCTTATTCTAATTCAGGCGATACCGCGCCAGGCGCGACTCGATATGATTCTAGAAAAAGGTACGGAGTTGGGCGTCACCGAATTTCGGCTGTTTCCCGCTGAGCGTGGCGAACGCAAATTGCTCGATACGCAGCTGAGGCGCCTTCAAGGGATTTCCGTCGCGGCTCTCAAGCAAAGCGGACGCCTACATCTGCCAGAGATTACCGTCTTGCCGAGGCTTTTGGAATGGAGCAATCTTCCCAAAGGAACAGCCTTCGGTGACGTGAATGAGAAAGAGAGGCGCCTCGACGGGGCTTGTCGATCTGTTGTCATCGGACCAGAAAGCGGCCTCTCACAGCACGAAATTGACCACCTGCGCGAGCTTGGCGCTACGCCGGTTACTCTCCACCGCAATATTCTTAGAACAGATACCGCCGCGATCTGTGCACTCTCCCGCATGAGCAATTGAACAGGAACGTAGCTGGGGTGCATTGCTGAGCCCTGCCGCTAATACCGTTCACGTCAGATACAATTGTGCCTGAGGTGAACGGATTTGTGTGTCAGATTTGGTTCACAGTAGATACAATTGTATCTACTGTGAACCAAAAGAGCTTCCCTTTTTCGCGTATGGCAAGCTCTGTGTTGCGATAACCAGGGGGGGGGGGAAAGATTTGAAGGCTGAGTTAATCGCGCTCTAGTAGAATTTCGCTGCCGTCTAAGGTGGCTCGTAGGTTGAGCCGCTGGTCATCCATTGTGACGATTTCCATCTCGCGAAGGTAGTCGCGGAAGCGTTGACGTAGAGCGTTTGCGCGGTCGCTATCGGATCGATCTTCATTGTCTTCTTGAGCCACACGGGCCATTAACTGCCGCACATAGTGCGCCTCAAGCGCGTTCACGTCGACGACTTGTATGGTCCACCGAAGAGTCTTAGAGATGTCCTCAGGAACTGCAATGATGGTAAGTTCTAGTTGGTCTCTTACGGCATCTAGAAACTCTCGGCTGGTGCTGCGAGCGCTGAGCTCAAGATTCAATACGGCGCCGCCGCTGCGTTCGGAAACCAGATCGTTGCTTTTAAGATGGTGGGTATTCGCGTTAAGGCTGGCTCTGTAGCGAGGTGGAAAAAAGACGCGGATAGGAAGCTTCTGCCTTAGGGGAAGAAGTTCCTGGCGTAGAAAATCGATTTGCAGATCGCTGGCATCTGGATCATTTACCTCCTCCAGAGCGTTAGCGTGGAAGGGAATCGCCACTCTTTTCCAGCGGGCTGGAATCGAAAAACTGACTTCATCTTCGAGCCACTCCGGTCCCTCTACCTGCAACTCATCCAGCTCCTGTCGAGTAATTTTACCCAAATCAAACTGCAGTTGAAGTCCGGTCATCTGCAGCTCTTCCACCTGTCCCTCTGGGCCACTTATCGTGTGATAGAGGCGTCGCGGCCAAATATCGAGGAACTGGTAGCCGTTAGGTGGTTCCCCGTAGGGAGCGGCGATCGTTACAGGGATTTTCACCGTGATCAAGCGCGCCAGTTGTAAGATGAGTTCGCTGTGTTGAATTCTCGTAATATTAGGAAGTAGGTCGATCTCCCTATTGAGTCCAATGAGATTCTTACGGCCTATCTGCGCAATCCACTGCTCGCCTTTATTCGATGCATCAATCAATACCTCCAAATCACCAGGTTCAAGTTCCTCAAGGATCCTCTTGGAGCCTGTGAGGGTGAGCGTTACGCGCTGACTCAATATCCCAGAAGGAAGCAGACCCTCAACCGTTTTGTCGGGGGGGAGGTCCACGATACGGACAGGAACGTTGGCGATCGTACGTGTTGTGGTGATGGAGTTGTTGACGAGCGCGTAGACGACAATCGCCGCTAGCAGAGCGACCAATTTGCGTGGCCAGTTGGCTAAAAATACTTCACGGAACCATTGTCTCATGATCGCACCCACTCGAGAAAGCTGCGAGAAGCAGGTTTCTTAGGCGGATTAAAAATGCTCCGCACAACACCACGAAAACGGTCGATTTTGATCCCGCGGGTCATGATTCCGTCCCGAGCGACCGATACTCGACCATTCTCTTCCGACACCACCACCACCAGTGCGTCCGTCTGCTGACTAATTCCAAGGCCCGCGCGATGCCGCGTTCCCATAGAGCGGGTGATCTGACGCGTGTCCTCTGCTAGTGGGAGAATCGCCGCTGCAGCGACAACGACCGTTTCTCGCATGATCACCGCGCCGTCGTGCAAAGGAGTTGTCGTTGAAAAAATGGACTCCAGCAGTTCTGGTGAGAATTCAGCGCGGAGGAAAACCGCTTGCCTCGCATATTCATCCAGATTATCTTGGTTCTCCAGAACAATCAGAGCCCCCACACGTCTTTCTGACATACGATAAATGGATTGAGCAAGCGTCTCAAGAAATTGATCGAACTCCGTGATTCGACGGTACTTTCGACTCTTCATACTCAATTTGGATAGTGCCATGCGAAATTCGGGTTGAAAAAGAATCAAGATCGCAATCACAAAGACATTCACAAAATAAAGCATGAGTTGCTTAAGAACAGGAAGATGAAGCCAGCCAGCCACTGCAAAGATGGTGAGAAATGCAAGCATCCCAAGCATTAAATCCATCGCCCGCGTATTCCAAAAAAAGGAAAGGAGATAGTTGATCATGAGGGAAATCGCCACAATCTCTAAACCTGGTATGAAGTACTGGGCGATGGTCAAGCTCCTCTGGGTGCTAGGGAACCACTGGTACCAGCTGGGGAGTTTCTTGTCCAGTGCAACAGCTGTGCTGGAAAACTTTTATTTCCCCTTGAAATCCTTCCTTAACTGGCCTATCCTTTTGGATTTGGAGGCCCCTTATGAATGAAAAAGCTAAAGTCGTAATTATTGGATCTGGTCCGGCAGGCTACACCGCCGCTATCTACGCAGCACGTGCCAGTCTGCAACCGACTCTGTTCGAGGGGTTTATGTCAGGTCCTGCTGGTGGGCAGTTGATGACAACGACAGACGTCGAAAACTACCCTGGGTTTCCCGAGGGGGTGACGGGTCCGGAGCTGATGATCCATTTTCGCGAGCAAGCGGAGAGATTTGGGACGAAGCTCTATACCGAAGATGTTGCTGAAGTCGACTTTTCGCAGCGCCCATTTGTGATCCGCAGCAAAAAACGCGAAGTTCACGCTGATACAGTCATTATTGCCACGGGTGCCACGGCCAAGCGGCTCGATATTCCAGGATCACGCGAAGGCGAGTTCTGGCAGCGGGGGGTAACGGCGTGTGCGGTATGTGACGGTGCGATGCCGATTTTCCGCGACAAAGAGCTTTATGTTGTTGGAGGCGGTGATACCGCTATGGAAGAGGCCCTGTTCCTTACGAAGTTCGGTGCAAAGGTCCATATCGTCCACCGGCGTGATGAGCTGCGTGCCTCCAAGATTATGGGCGACCGCGCGCAAGAGCACCCCAAAATTGAGGTGCTTTGGAGCCACGAGGTGAGTAAGGTGGAGGGGGAGAATACGGTGACAAAGGTGACCGTACGCGACCTCAAAACTGGGGAGGAGAGTGTTCGACCAGCAGGCGGACTCTTCTTCGCGATTGGTCACAAGCCAAACACTGCTTTTCTTAACAATCAGGTGGAAACATACGACAATGGTTACCTCAAGGTGGAGTGCGGGACAACACGCACGAGCTTGGAAGGGGTATTTGCCTGTGGTGATGTGCAGGACCACACCTATCGGCAAGCGATTACTGCAGCAGGCTCGGGCTGTATGGCATCTCTCGATGCGGAGCGGTGGCTTACAGCACAAGGGTTGAGCTGATGTGGTTTCTACTGGCCCTCTTTCTACTTCCTAGCTTTCTCGCCGCTACGGAGACCATGCCGTGGTTTGGAAACGCCTTCGAATTTGAGGTGCGCTCAGGCGTAGGGTACTCGTCTTACAATAAGATTGACTCCCTGCAGGGGGCTGTGGGGCCAGGGTCTGACAACTATCAGGCTTACGCATCTCTCGCCATTTCACCTCTCGATCGCTGGTCGGCAGAAGTTGAGCTCCATTTTATTGATACGAGCATTCGCGGGGCCGGAATCGAATCGGGGCGTCTAACTGGACGCTATCTCTGGCTTGATGATCTCTCGGGTGATGTGGTGAGCTTGGCGACAGGAGTCACACTGATCGGATCGGCTGATGCCTCTACCCACGATCCATCAACGTTTCAGGTCGATAACTTCGAGATGGAGGCCCACGTGGCTGTCGGTCGCGAAGGCTCCAATGGTCCATCATGGAACTGGCGTGTGTGGCAAGTGCTGGCAGTAGGCTACGCGTTCTCTGACTGCCCCTGGTTGAGGTCAGATACCGCCTTTGCGGTTAATTTTGACGACCAGCAGGAGGCGCGGCTCTTTCTACGAGGGCTGCTTGGTTTGGGAGGGGATCCCTACGATAGCACTAAGGTCTTTCGCGGCTACGGCTGCATCGATCATCACTCTGTTGATCTCGGACTCCGAGCCAGTCATCTTTTCGAAGGAGTAGGTACGCTCAGTGTGGAGATCACTCGGCGCCTCATCGCAGAAAACTACCCCAAGCAGGCCACCGCGCTGGTGATTGAATTTTTTTATCCCTTTGGGATCTAAGAAGGGCGCTTTTTCAAAGGCAAAGCCTCGGCAAATTGGTAGCCTGTGGCAAAGCGCAACTCGCGGATGCGAGTGAGCGCAGCCGAGGGTTGGGTCAAAAAACCAAGCGTACCCTTGAAAAGCACCCTTTTACGCATAAGTATTTCCGACGAGAATTTGTAGCAGCCGAATTCCACGTGGCTGCCGCCACGACGGGTGCTAGCCCCGTGCCACGAGCGGTAGCGAGGCAGCTCGGGGTTTATCAAAATGACACTATGCGCCCCGGTAGGGGCGCTACCAATCACCTCGACAGCTATCTGAGAGCGATGACTTTGATAAGAGCGAGCACAGGGGCTCAGTGTTGTAGATGTGGCCCCCCTACCGGGGCGCATAGTGTCGTTTTGTTAAACCCCGAGCTGCCTCGCTACCGCTCGTGGCACGGGGCTAGCATCTGTCGTGGCTGCCGCCACGTGGAATTCGACTGCTGTAAGTTTCCGCCACAAATACTAATGCGTAAAAGGGTGCTTTTCAAGGGTACAATTTTGTTATGTTAAACCCACGGCTGCGCGCACTCGAATCCGCGAGTTGCACTTGCCTTAGCTACCTTACCCATGGGGTGAGAATCTCTACTCCATCATCTACGATAAGGAGCGTATGCTCCCACTGAGCGCTTGGGCGTCCGTCAGCCGTGCGCGCGGTCCATTGGTCCGTTTCGTCGATGATGCCTTCGTGCGTACCGGCGTTGATCATTGGCTCAATGGTGAAGGTCATACCTGCGACAAGTGGCGTACTGCTGCTGTTCAGATTGTGGAAGATTTGTGGGTTCTCGTGGAAGCGGACCCCAACGCCGTGGCCGACGAATTGACGTACAACGGAGCAGCCGCGCTGACGCGCAAGGGGTTCAATCGCGTCGCCTATTGCCTTCAGCGGAACGCCTGGTTTGAGGACCTCAATGGAGGCCATCAGGCAGTCGTAGGCTGTGTCAACGACGAGCTGCTTTTCGTGTGAGACCTTGCCAATGCAGACCATCTGACTACAATCGCCGTAGTATCCATCAAGAATACACGTCACATCAATATTGACGATATCGCCGTCTTGTAGTGGACGCTCGTCAGGGATTCCATGGCAGATGACGTCATTGAGCGAGGTGCAAATTCCTTTTGGGAAGGGAGGGGAGCCGTAGCCTAGGGGTGCTGGACGCGCGCCAGCCTCCTTATGGAGCTTCATTGACAAATCGTTAAGAGCCTGTGTTGTGACCCCCTCTTTGGCAGCGGCACATAGCTCATTCAAGATTTTTGCGGCAAGATGGCCAGAGCGACGGATTCCCTCAATTTGCTCAGGTGTTTTGATCAATATCTCGTACTTCCGTTGGTACTCTTCACGTACTTTTCGCTCTGCAGCGTGAGGTCCCTCATCGGGATAGTGACATTTTTTGAATTTCTTACCGCTGTTACACCAGCAGGGGTCATTACGATGCATCGTTTTGTCCTGTTTTTTTTAAGCATTTTACTCGAAAGCTGGAATAGATGTAAGGTGTGAGCATCTTTTGCGGGGAAAATACTGTGGAAAAAATTGTGACAGCTGATCGGGTAAAGGTCGCCATTTGTGACATCGATGGGGTCCTTCGCGGAAAATCGATGCATCGTGACAAGTTTGAATCGGCTAAGAAGGACGGTTTCGGCTTCTGCAACGTGGTTTTTGGCTGGGATTGTGCCGACGTGTGCTACGACAATGCATCATACACGGGGTGGCACACGGGATATCCGGACGGGCAGGCGGTTATCGATCTAGCAACGGAGCGGACGGTGCCGTGGGAAGACAATGTTCCCTTCTACCTTGGTTATTTTGAAGACCCTGTATGCCCAAGACGGCTATTGATGGGCATCCGCGATAAGGCACGCGCCCTAGGATATGAGGCAATGGGAGCTTTAGAATTCGAGTGGTTCAATTTCAAAGAGACGCCTGACACTCTCAAGAACAAGGGGTGGAAGGATTTGGATCCGCTTACCCCAGGAATGTTTGGCTACTCCATGCTTCGCTCTTCCATGAACCACGGCTTCCTAGCGACCCTGCAAGATGAGTTGGCAGCCTTTGGCGTGCCAATAGAGGGACTCCATACAGAAACGGGTCCAGGGGTAATGGAGGCAGCCATTGTCTACGATCACGCACTCGAAGCAGCCGATCGAGCCACCCTATTCAAAACGGCCGTGAAGCAAATAGGCTACGGATTTGAGATCATGCCGACCTTCATGGCACGAATCAATAAAGATCTCCCTGGATGCAGCGGTCACCTTCACCTAAGCCTATGGGAAGGGGAGCGCAACGTATTTTGGGATGAAAATGGGCTGTCAGATACCTTCCGCTGGTTCATCGGTGGACTACAAGCTGGCGTCCCTGACCTCCTTCCTCTTTTTGCGCCGACGATCAATAGTTATAAGAGACTTGTCGAAGGCTACTGGGCGCCGACGCGGGTGAACTGGGGATTTGAGAATAGAACCGTGGCTTTTAGAGTGATTCGCAGCAGTGAAAAAAGTGCGCGCGTAGAAGTAAGAGTGCCAGGAGCCGATTGCAATCCGTATCTAGCCATGGCAGCAACCATTGCTTGTGGGTTGTACGGCATCCAGCACAAAATTGAACCGGCAACAGAACCGATTGAAGGTAACGGCTACGCTGATACAAAAGCGGAGCGTCTGCCGCACACACTGAGGGAGGCGACAGAGCGCCTCGCAACCTCAGACATTGCCCGTGAAATGCTTGGCGCACCGTTCGTCGAGCACTACGTGCAAACAAGAGAGTGGGAGGTGCGCCAAGCCGAGCAGGCGGTAACCTCCTGGGAATTAGAACGCTACTTCGAGATTATTTGATGCAACAAGGACAATACGATTTCCCCACTTCGATCCATTTTGGGTGGGGGGTAAGAGATAAGCTTCCGGAACTTCTGCAAGGGTGCGAAAGGCCCATTGTGGTTACCGACAGTGGCGTGATGGAACTCGATTGGTTCGAGGAATTGGTCGGCCTGCTCCGCGATTTTCAAGTCGCCACCTTTTCTGGGGTGGAGGGAAATCCAACACTTTCTCAGGTTAAAAAAGGCCTTGAGATTGCGAAGAGCCATAACGCCGACGTCGTAGTCGCTATTGGTGGAGGCGCAGCTACCGATGTCGCGAAGGCAGTTGCGCTGATGCTTCATCATCCAGGTGACCTCTTTGATTATGCTGATGGGCAGCGCCTGGTTGACGGGAAAATGCCGAAATTGATCGCCATTCCAACTACGGCCGGTACAGGAAGCGAGGTAGGCAGATCTGCTGTGATCTCATGCGATGAAACCCATGTGAAAAAGGTCATTTTTTCGCCGCGACTCCTTCCTTCTGAGGTGTTAGCTGATCCCGAGCTGACGATGAGCCTTCCAGCAACCATCACAGCCGCAACTGGAATCGACGCCCTCACACATCTGGTGGAGGCTTTCTTGGCAAAAGGGGTGCATCCAATTTGTGATGGGATAGCTTTGGAGGGCCTGCGTATGGTCAGCGAGAGCCTAGTGACGGCCGTGGGAGCGGAATCCGAAGGCTTCCCCAATACCCACGAGCACCGGTTGGCGAGGAGTCAAATGCTAAACGCCTCGATGATGGGAGCCATTGCCTTTCAAAAGGGTCTTGGGGTCGCTCATTCCTGCGCACATGCCCTCTCTGCCGTCTGTGATCTCCACCACGGCCTCGCTAATGGGATCATTTTGCCCTACGCCATGCGTTTCAATGCAGAAGCCGTTCCTGATAAATTTGTTCGTATGGCCCAGGCTGTAGACGTTGGAACGGGTCACCCTGATCATTTTGTTCGCTGGCTCCAGTGGCTCAATACCGATATTGGAATCCCCAAATCTCTCGCGGCGGTTGGAGTGGAAAGGGACAATCTCGATGCATTGGTACGGTATGCCTGTGAGGATCGCTGCCACCAGCTTAATCCACGAAAGGTAGAGAAGAAGGATTTCGAAGGATTGTTTTCAGAGGCTATAGGATGAAGCCTCGCATCGGAATTACACCCGCTCTGTTTCCAGCTGATCCAAAACGCGTTCCGTATAAAGGCAAAGGCCTCTTCTACTGCGAGGAGTTTCTGCCGCAGCTGGTGATGAACGCTGGTGGGTACCCCCTTTTGATCCCTGTTGGGATAACGGATATTGTCGACGCCATTGATGGACTGATTCTGCAAGGCGGAGCTGATATTGCGCCGGGGCGATATGGAGAGGAACCCATTAACGACGAGAGGCATGGCGATTCGGCTCGTGATGCCGTCGAATTCGAACTCTTTCGAGCGGCATTTGCCGCAGGAAAACCAATTCTGGGTGTCTGCCGCGGTCACCAGCTGATCAATGTGGCCATGGGAGGCTCACTGTACCAAGACATCAGCCTGCAACGTCCCGATAGTTTGGTTCATCGTGATTGGGATGTTTATGAGCAGCTTGTGCATCCGATTCGCTGGAACAACGGCGAAGAGGCAATGGTAAATAGTGTCCATGCCCAAGGAATCAAGGAGTTGGGTGCCGACCTCCGCTCGGATGCGGTGGCACCAGATGGCGTTATTGAGGCGGTCTCACTTGACTCCAAACAATACGTCCGCGGAGTGTAGTGGCACCCGGAGTGGCATCACCTGGTGGAGAGCTCTTCGCTCCTCAACCCTCTTCTTCTCATGAAGGAGTTCATTGCTGCCATCGCTTAACCGGATGGCATTGTGGCGCGCCAATGGTAGTCCGAGCAGCTGGGATCTAAAAGAGTGGCGATTAAAAAGTTGGCCCCCCAGAATCTGTCGCCTCCCGGCAAAGGAACCAAACGCATTTTGCCGCGTCCGGGTAATGAGGAAAGGTGCAACTTTTTTGTCTGACCAATAATTTCTACTGCCTGTACAGGCCCCTCAAAACCTTGTAGGCTGTCGGCCTCGATGAACGTGCCATCATCAAGTCGACACTGCACGCCTTTGACATAGAAGCTAAAGGCTATTTTATCGAGTGGGACAAGTGAATGAAAGCGGACGTCAATGGCTAGGGATTGAGGGGTGAGCTCTTGTCGAACCTGTAGCCAAACGGAACTAGGTGTTCCTTGTCGAAATCCTTCATCGTCGGGAAGGGCGGTTAGGCGCGTTAGGCCGTGCAAAAGGAAGTGGGCGTTGTCGCTCTGTAGTGTGGGCTGTTCACTGTCAACTGTCTCAATACCGAAGCCTCGGCAATCTTCTAAGGGGAAGTGTTGAGGACCGTACGCAAGAAGTGCTACGTCTTTGTGAACGAAGCTGCCTAGTCCGGTGGCTCCACCTTTAACTGTTGCCCAGGCTGAGTGGTGTTGGGATCGTACGCCAACGAGTGCCGAATGTGGGTCGCAAATTGTTCTCGCGAGCTGCAAATCCGTCAGGTGAGGGACGCGCTCCGCAGCCCAGGTGCGGATCGCCTCCCAAGGTTCTCCAAGTGATTCGGAGGTGAGGTAACGTCGCCCCGTTGCCTCAAAGAGTACTCCCAGAGGTAGTAGCGGTGATGGGTCACCTTCTTGAGTAAAGAGAGCTGGGGCGGGCTCTCCTCTCTCATCTAGTAAATTCAGTTGCCAGCTCGCAATTCGCTCTGCTGCAGCAAGATAGGTATCACACCCGGTGAGGTGTCCAAGGATGGCCCAGGCAAGACCCAGCTGCGGGTGAAACGGTTGTAGTGGGGTGAGTGCCCATGGCAGTAGATCAGCGGTGATCAGTGGGGCAGCCCCGCTCGCCCCTTGAATGACCGTTGGAGGGGTGTAGAGAAGGCCAGTTAGATGGCAATTCACTGCCTTAAGAGCGCTCCAGAGCTGAAACTCGTTGAACAATGGAAAGTTGTTGAGTGTGGCCACAAGCTTAGCAAGAGACGGGCGTAAATTTTCTTCAAGCTGCAGACCCATACTCAGCAGCTCCCACTGCTTGGCTAGAGCTTGCTCAGGTGTTAAAGACGATAGATCGATCTCCGTCTCTACCAGGCGATCGAGTAGTTCTTTGTCCATAACGGAAGGGTATCGCCAGCTCCATTTTTTAGCTAGGGCTAACGCTCTGCGGCCAGGAAATCGCATTATAACAATTATTCAACAACAGAGAGCGCGCGAAGGGATAGGCAAGATGTCGCAAACTGAATGTAAGACATTGATGATTAGAGGTTTAAAATAATTTTAACGCAGAGGCGGGAAGGTCGCGGAGTCGCGCAGAGGGAGCTTCACCGCTATCAACAGTCTCCTAGCATGGGGAAATTAAAGCCCCCGGAAAGTCTGTCGATAGATTGTGGATAGCGGTGAAGCTCCCTCTGCGCGACTCCGCGACCTTCCCGCCTCTGCGTTAAAATTATTTTAAACCTCTAATCATCAATG
>JBFIDQ010000020.1:0-17320 GCA_041603795.1 Chlamydiales bacterium | reverse complement strand
TTGCCGAATACCCGGTCAACCTCCTTGTTGGCGTATTCCAGGAACTTTTCCGGAGATTCCCCCTTGCGTTGCAGGTGGATTGTCTCCTTGGAGTTGAGGAAGCAGATCGTCATGGGGGGCGTGGGTACGTAGGCCAGCACCTCCAGCATCCGCTTCAAGCGCGTCTGCGCCTCCTGCCAGCGGGTCAACGGTTTCACGTCAGACTTGAGAGTCATCGAGCCGCTGTCGTCGATCATGAACTCCATTCGATGGTACTCTTGGAGTCCGATCAACTTATTCATCAGACCAATCGGCACCTCATATTTGGCAAAAACGGCTCCCAGCTCGTCAATTATTCCGTCCGCGCTCAAACCCACCTTCTTGTAGATGTCGGGCTCTTGTATCATTTCGATCGCGCTTTCGGTGGCCGGAGCGAAGGCAACGCCTTTATCGCCGGCTGCTTTTGAGGCTTCGTTGACGGCAGTGTAGTCCTCCATATTGGAGACCACTGGCAGCGCCGTTGTCGGCGCCGTTGTGGCCGGCTTGCCTTGCCCTTCCTTCCACGCCTTGTACGCCGGGTTGATTTGCATCACCCCGTCGATTTTGATGTATTTCTTTGGCGGATCACCGCTCGGTGGAGTGCTAGAGCCTTTCGATCCGAAAAGTGCCTGTGTAATTGCGCTCATGGTTTTTTCCTATGATTAGTTGTATTTTTTGAGCTCGTCCTTGAACGTCTGCACCGCTTGTATGTTTTTCGCGACCTTCACCTGGAGGAAGTCGTTGTAGTGGAGTTCCCAGTTCATCTTCTTCTTGAATCTGTCCATAGGCGACTCAATGGTGCGCTTGTTTTGCGCCTCCTTGAACTGCTCGAAGTAGTGGCGGAATTCCTTTTCCGTGATCTTGATCCCCAGGAGGTTGTCCAAGCTCCACTTGGTGAACGGCACTGACTCATCCATCGCGTCGAGATCATTCGGATTCATGGCTGCCACGAGCTGACAGATGAGGTGGAATCCGCGGGTAAACGGTAGGCCGTTGCCCTGATCGCGGAGCACCTCCCTACGTTCGTCGCGGTAGTCATCCGATTCCGAGCAGAACGGCGCAATCTCCTCCGTCTCCTTCATCCACTCCACGTCGTCGTCTTGGTCCGTGCAGCTGATGAACGTCAGCGGATTCCCCTGTGGGTCCGGACGCGCCTTGGCGAGTGCGCGGATCGCCTTGCAGGCCGTGTCGCCTCCGTCAGGTACCCCATCACCAAAGAAGTAGCGGATGACCTTTTTGCCTTTTTTGTTGCGGATGGATTCGCTGAGCCGTTTGGCAGCCGGTGTGGTGTACTTGACCTCCACCTTGCCAAACACTCGGTCGATTTCTTTGTGAGCGAATTCTAGGAATTTCTCCGGCGTCTCACCCTTGTGCTTCAAGTGAATGGTCGCTTTCGAGTTGAGGAAGCAGATCGTCATCGGCGGTGTCGGCACGTAAGCGAGCACCTCGATCATTTGCTTCAGACGCATCTGCGCCTCCTGCCAGCGGGACATCCACTTTCCGTCTTTGCCCCGCGTGTCCGTTGTCGCGTTCATTGAGCCGCTATCGTCAATCATGAACTCCATCTCGTGGTACTCGCCGAGTCCCATGAGCTTGTTCATGAGTCCGATCGGCGCCTCGTATTTGGCGAAGATGGCTCCTAGTCCGTCCACCATAGCATCGGAGCTAAGGCCTACCTGCTGGCAGACCTCGGCTTCCTGCATCATCTCGATGGTCGCATCGGTGGCCGGTGAGAACTTAACGGGTCCGTCGCCTGCTTCCTTCGACACCTTGTTGAGGGCCGCGTGGTCCTCCATTGTGGAGACCACCGGCAGCGCCTTTGCTGGCGCTGTGCTGCTCTGTTGCCCCTTTCCCTCTTTCCACGCCTTGTAGGCAGGGTTGAGTTGTGTTACGCCGTCCACCTTGATGTATTTTTTTGGTGGTTGATCGCTTGGCCCGCCTGTGGAGGGTCCCTTCGTTCCGAATAATGTTCCGGTTATTGCACTCATGGTCACTTCTCCTTTGGGTTACACGTACTTTTTGAGGTCGTTTTTGAACTTCTGTACCGCTGGGATGTTTTTGGCCACCTTGATCGTGAGTAGTTCGTGGAAGCATTTTTCCCAGTTCATCTTCTTCTTGAAGCTGTCCATTTTGGACTCGACTGTGCGCGTACGTTGCGCCTCCTTGAATTGGTCGAAGTAGTGGCGGAATTCCTTCTCCGTGGTTTTGATGCCGAGAAGGTTGTCGAGGGTCCACTGGGTGAAAGGGACCGATTCGTCCATGGCGTCGAGGTCGTCCGGATTCATCGCCGCGACGATTTGCCCAATGAGATGGAATCCGCGGGTGAACGGTAGTCCGTTGCCCTGATCGCGGAGCACCTCCCTGCGTTCGTCGGCGAAGTCGTCGTACTCCGCGCAGAATGGTGCGATCTCCTCCGCCTCTTTCATCCACTCCACCTCGTCATCCTGGTCGGTGCAGCTCAGCAACGTGAGTGGGTTCCCCTTTGGATCAGGTCTTGCCCTTAAAAGATGCGTGATCGCCGTGCACGCCGACTTTCCCCCGTTGGGTTCGCCGTCGCAGAAGAGATAGCGGGCCACCCGCTTCCCTTTTTTATCCAGGATCGATTGCCGTAAACGCTCTAGAACGGGCGTGGTGTACTTGACAGGTACTTTTTCAAAGATCTGGTCGATTTCGAGGTAGGCGCGCTCCAGAAAGATCTCCGGGGTCTCGCCGTGACGCTGTAGCTTGATGGTGAGTTCGGAGTTGAGGAAGCAGATCGTCATGGGCGGTGTGGGCACGTAAGCGAGCACCTCGAGCATCTGTTTCAGACGCATTTGCGCTTCCTGCCAGCGGCTCATCCACTTTCCGTTTTTGCCCCGCGTATCCGTTGTCTGGTTCATCGATCCACTGTCGTCGATCATAAACTCCATCTCGTGGTACTCGCCGAGTCCCAAGAGTTTGTTCATGAGGCCCATCGGCGCCTCCCACTTCGCGAATACGGCACCGAGTCCATCCACGATCGCATCACCGCTTACGCCTACCTTTGCGGCGATTCCCGGATCTTGCAGCATCTGGATCGTTGCGTTGGTTGATTTCGCGAGGGGAGCGGGTCCGCGTCCAGCGGCTTTTGACGCTTCGTTGAAGGCGGCGTGATCCTCCATGTTGGAGATTACTGGCAAGGCCGTCGGTGGCGCCGAAGAAGGGGTCGCGCCCTCTCCCTCTTTTTGCCACCTCGGATTGAGCTGCATTACCCCGTCGATCATGATGTATTTTTTGACCGGTGCCCCGGGTTGGCCTGGTTGTCCAGGTCCGTCACCGACAGGTAGGCCGGCTGGTTTTTTGCTGAGAAAACTTGGTAGATACGTACTCATGTGATGATTCCTTTGTTTTTGAGAATTATGTTGATTGCGTGTAACAAAAAAATTAACTCCATCTCCACTGTTTCTTTAATTCAAGAAGTGATCGAATACTACTAAAAATATAATCGTGTCAATATCCAATCTTTTATTTATCTAATTTCGCCAGGGTGCATCGTGCACTCCGGGCTCAGAAACGAGCGTTTTTTCATGCTTGCAAAAAAAGAAGAAAGCGGTGATACCGCTGTCTTTGGCTCTATTATAAACAATTGACTATGCGGAGGTTGTGATGACAATTACACTTTGTCCTGTGACTCAGTTAGACGTGAACGATATGCAAATGATTCTGGTGCAGGCATGCGGCTCAGATATGCGTGAGAAAGTGAAATATGACGGCCAGGAGGAGAGGCGCCATGAGATTGCGTCACGGCGCGTTAAGGCTCTCGCCGAGGCACTTTTGAAAACCGACAAGAACGGAGTGGATGTTCTTTATCTCGGTAAGGAGCTTGAGTGGGAGCGAATTAAAGATCCGAATACCGCAGAAGCGATTGCAAAGCGGATCAAGACAGCTGGCAAGATTACTAATCTCGCTGCAGGACTGAAGGCGTGTATTGAGAAACACAAGGACTACTGTGCGAACAACAAGGAACATCGGCTCACAACGATTGTGGTCTTAACTTCAGGCAAGACTTCTAACCACACGCTTCTCAATAGCGAGAAGGAAGGGCTGGAGGAACTGCAAAAGGTAGTCAGGGAGGTCGGAGACCGCTGTCTTAAGTCGGGCGACGCCCAGCTCCGCGTCGTGTTTGCTCCCGTAGCTCCAGGCAACGAGCAGCTCCTTTCTCTCGCCAAGATTTGCAATCCGCAAACCAGGCAGAAGCTGGTTGCGACGCAGATTCCCCTGTTGCAACCGCTGGATCGAATTTCGGTGCTAAAGATGGCGACGGTCTACGACCGTAACAAACCTGAGGTGTAGCTGTGGTCTGAAGCGAGCGAGGCCGTGAGAGCGTCAGCTCACGGCCATTTTGGCATGCCTATTAAGTCTATCGCACTATTTTTTTTAACGCAGAGGCGCGGAGTCCGCAGAGGCACGCAGAGAGAGCTTCACAGCTATCCACAAACTCTTATATATTGAAATTGAAGCTCGCGGCAAGTCTGTCGACAGATTGTGAATAGCTGTGAAGCTTCCTCTGCGCGCCTCTGCGGACTCCGCAGCTCTGCGTTAAAATTATTGTAAGCTATTGAATATAAATGTCTTATGTTATTTTAGTGACATCAAGCCTGTCCCTTCTCACACTCTCTATTGTTAAATAATTGCTACAATTCAATTCCCCTGAGTCTAGCCCGTAATTCCTGTCTCCCCACAAATGCCGGGGAGAATATCGACGATGCTTGGCTTCCACTCGAGGCCACGCCGGTAGACCGTTTGTGCTGCGATATGACACGAAATAATTGCCTTCTTGTGGTGATCAGGGATCTGAGTAAGGAGTTCCTTTTGGTATTTCTTTCGAAGGGTGGGCAAGCAGTAGTGCAAGAAAGCTTGGATGAGGGGCTCTTTGGGGTCAGTGGGAAGTTCTAACGGATCAAGATGGTCCAGCAGCTGGTAGGTGTAGGTATTGATTCTCTTGGAAATGAGGTCAGAGATTTCCGTCAGCGGTTGCCCGGTTTCCTTATGTGTTCTGAGCATCAGGCACGCCTCATCCAGAGCGCACTTCTGCAGCCGCTCGAGAAGCTCGGCAATCAGCACGTCGCGTTGTTTGAAAAATTCTTCATCTCCTAAGGTGAGTCCGCACAGCACTTCGAATGACGAGCAGATAACTCCAGCTTTATTTGCTGAGCTATCTTTGATGATGATGACACCCTTTTTCTCCAGTACCTTTCTGGCGTCAGATGTGAGGTATAGATTCGCTCCTTCCACGATGGCTCGAGAGGTGGGCTTGCCCTCGGCATCGAGATAGTCGCCGACGTTGTTTGCCTTAAGGGTTCGTGGTCGTCCTCCAGCTGGAATGAACACATCTGCTGGTGTTTCGTGCACGTTGTTACGAAATAGGTGGTTCATCTCGTTACCAGAAAGCCACTCCTCTACCACCTTGCTCTTCTGCTTACGGTAACAAAGCGTCAGCGTTGCAATAGCAGAGTCTTCTCTCTTCATCGTTCTGTCGAGAAGAAACCCTCCTTCGTGGAGTTTTTCTGGGGGGTAGAATTTGATGGGCTTTCCGTCCAAGAATAGCTGGTGGAGTATTCCTAGATCGAGTCCTTTGGGGTCATTGATTGTTCCAGAGCCATCCGTTAGAGCAACAAGGTGCGCGGTTTTGCGGAAGTGCTTGTAGAGGTTGCGAATCTGATTTCCTGCAACGTCACCGTCGGGTCCACCCGACATCTTGATCGTGAATTTTTCCTTTGTTGGATCGATTCCGAGGTACTTGATCACTTCCGTCATGTAAACATTAACGCCGAGTGATGTGACGCCAAACTCTTTGTGATTGATGCCGTATTTTGGCTTGCTAGAGATGAACGAGCCACCCGGTTTGTAGTCGTAGGCCTTGCTCAAAGCCGCGATCCACTGGATCATGCTGTTGTGCATGTTTTCGTCAGGTCCCAGATAGACGTATTCAGGTCGTTTCCAGTAATCGAGAACGTGCTTGGCCTTTAGCTTTCCATCGGGTTCGCAATTGATGAGGGTTAGCAAGCTGTTCACAAAGGAGCGTTGCGTCTGGTAAAGGTACTCGGTCCGTTGACTCTGTCCAAAGGTGCTGAGTTTTCTCTCGATTTGCTCAGGGGAGAGTCCGGCTTGCTTCAACTCTTTTGCGTAGATTTGTGACTCGGAGTCGAGTCGAGCGTACGGTTTAAGAAAAATAACCGCTTTTGAACCGCCTTCCGGAATGTCTTTGTTCTTCTTCTGTTGCGTATAGGCGAGGTTGTAACACTCGTTGAATATGTTCTGTCGCTCCACCATCATTTGTTCCGTCTGCTGCGTGAATACGGTCCGTAATCCGCCGCGGGCCAAATCCTTAAAACGGATGTGGAACCCAAAAAAGTGCATTCCTTTGATGAAGAAAATAGCGTAGGGGATTTCAGGAAAGCGCTCTTCTCTATCAAAAGGGACGTGATCGAGGTACTTGGGATCAAGGCGGAACGAGATCGCCGTGTTGTTGTTGCGATAGAAATTTGTTTTTAGGGCGTACTGGACTAGGTTGAGGCCCTGCTCAAGGATGTTTTTTCTTCGGATGTCGTTGCTCTCATGGCCCGTATCGATTTGATCGATAAGGTCTCGGAGCTCATCCCTGGTCTCTCGGTATTTATTGAGATTCACTTTTTCGGGGTGAAACTTGTATTCAAAGGCTTCGCAGATTTTAACTGTGAGTTCCGGGTGGCGACAGAGATCTGAGTGGATGGCATCCATCGTGTAGCGGTGTGGGTCCAAATTCACCAGAACTTGGTGAATGAAATTGACGCTCGTACGAAGAAAGTTGCCTAGGTTACCGCGGATGAGTCGCGTGGCCACAAAAGTAGTGTCGATCTCATCAAAGCAAGCGAAGTACTTGACCGTGGCTATCTCACGAAGAAAGTCAGCGAGGTCCGCTGCGTCCCACGCGGCCTCACCATTGCTTCCGTGGAGCCCGAGGGCCATCACCAGGATGGAATCGGGTTCATAGGGATTAATGTAGCTTGCATTGACCTTTTTCATGATCAGGCCGTGGCGGTGAATGCAGCGAACAAGCCGGTAGAGAAACTCGTGTTTTGGGGTGTTGCGCCATGCTAGCATGATTTGCATGGAAGGCATGTCCTTCTCCTTCCAGTCCTCGTTGTAGCGCACCTCATACTGGCAATGGTCGCGAGTCTTTGCACGAAAAAACATGTCAAGTGCAAGGACGAGTCGGTCCAAGTTTAGGGAGTGCAAAAAGCGGTGGTCCATACCAGCAAGAAGGCGGTCGAATTCATCGTCACCGACGTCCGGACTGCGTTCACTGACAAGTGCTCGGAGTCGATCGCGTGATTCCTTGGGGAATGTGGGTCCGGCGGGTTGATCGAGGGGCGCAATGAGTTGGGTAAAATGCACCACCGCTATGCGAATTGGGCATTCGATTTCCTTGATGGGAGGAGGCGTGTTGGAGACGAAAGCGCGATAGTTCTGCGTGCCATATGCGCGAAAACGCTTTAGAATGCGCAGGTCGGCGTCCGCTGCATCAATGCACATCACAATTGCTTTGTTCTTGAGTCGCATCTCGGAAAAGAAGTCCTGCAGGTGAAATGCCATGAGATTGTGCGCAACAAGCATCACATCCTCCTGGTCGATTTCTTCGAAGAACGGTGCAGGCATGTGTTTTTCTAGCCAAAGATAGAGATCTTGAAAGCGATGGCTCTCATCTTGAATGGCGTGCATTAGATCTTCGTGAGAGCGTATCAGTTGTTCGCGAGAGGTCATAAGAATTTATCTCCCTTGTCGTTGGCAGCAAATGCTAGTGTCTCAAAGAAGGGCTATTGCTACAAGGTCGATTTGTTGCTACTGGCGAAGTAAGCGGAGTCCATTGAGTCCGACGAGCACGGTGCCGCCCTCGTGAAGCACCACGGCGGCGCCAAGTGGCACCAGGCCTAACAGGGCTGGGACGGTTGTGATGATGATCACTCCGGCCGCTAGCAGCAGGTTTTGCGCTACGATGTGCCGGGTCTTGGTTGCTTTGGCCATCAGCCATTCGATGGATTCAATATTGTCGTGAAGGAGAACGACGTCCGATGCCTCGATTGCCGTCGCGCTACCGAACGCTCCCATGGCAATTCCTATGGTTGCACGGGCAAGAGACGGGGCATCATTTATGCCGTCACCTACCATAGCAAGCGGGCCTCTGTCCGCTATTTCCGTGACCGCCTTCAACTTGTCCTCCGGGCGCAAATCTGCACGAACGTCGTCGATGCCGAGCTGGGCAGCCACTGTTTTTGCGCTGGCAGCATTGTCGCCTGTAAGCATTAGAATTCTTACCCGGTGGCGCCGTAGGTTTCGCAGGGTTTCCTTGATTCCAGGTCTGATCTCGTCAGCAAAAGAGATGTAGATAAGTGATTGTTGATACAGGCAGTACGCGACGGCTCCACCGTGGCGAGAGGGGAGAGGGCGCCCTAGTTGCCGCTCAATGAAGGGGCGGTTGCCCACAAATGCGGGTTGTCCGTCAATTTCTCCCCGTACTCCAGAGCCTGGAATCGACTGAAACTTTCCAATCGTCGCTAGTGGAATATTGTTCTGTTTTGCGTGGAGCACAATTGCTTCGGCGATTGGGTGCTTCGCGCGCTGCTCTAGTGCAGCGGCGATGCCAATGAGGGAATCTGCCGGGGCCTCTCCTTCGATTTTCTCAATGGCATCGACCCGTAGCACGCCGGTGGTTAGGGTGCCGGTCTTATCAAAAGCAAAGGTGCGGCAGGATGCTAGACCGTCTAAAGTGACTCCGCCTTTGAGTAGTATTCCTTTTCTTGCACAGGAGGAGATCGCGCTGAGATAGGCGCAAGGGAGTGCAATAATGAGTGCGCAGGGGGAGGCGGCAATAAGGAAGGCGACGGCGCGGTAGACGGAGCCGCCAGCCCCTAAATACGGCATCGATGCGAGCCAGGGCAATGCCAATGCGAAGAATGTGGAGAGACCAATAATGCTTAGCGCGTAGCCCCTACTAAGTCGATCGAACCAGCGCTGGAGCGCAGGCCGCGCCTCCTGCGCTTCGCTGATGAGCCGAATAATACGGGAGAGCGTGGAATCGTGATTCAGCTGCGCAACGCGCACTACAAGCGCTCCTTCCAAGGTGCGCGCTCCCGATTCAATGGGGTCTCCTGGGTTTTTAGAAACCGGTTTGCTCTCTCCAGTAAGGTGAACCAAGCTTACAAAAGAGCCTCCGTCAATGACCTCGCCGTCTAGCGGAACAATTTCTCCCGCTTTCACCATGATCTTGCTGCCAATCTCAATGTCGCGTACGGAGCGCTCCCTGATGTGACCATCATCGCCCAGAACATGCGCACGGTTTGGAGCCAACTTGTGCAAGCTATGCAGAGCGCTCTGCGTTTTACCCGTAACCGTATTCTCAATGGCTCCAGCGAGGTCAAATAGGACCAAAAGCAGAGCGCCTTCCATGGGACTTCCGATAAGCACCGAGGAAAACGCTGCTAGCGTCATCAAGATATCGATATTGATTTCACCGTCAACGAGGTCCTCTACGGACTCAATCAATGACGGCACGCCGGCAAGGAAGTAGACAGCGACTAAAAGCAGGTCAACGATGGGCTGGTAGCCGGTCGAGTAAGAGAGGAGAAAGGCAAAGAGCAGAAGGAATCCGGCAAAAAAGGAGGCTCGTAGCTCCAGTTGCCGTGCCCAAGCTCTTGAGGAGGCTGTTAGAAAGGGACTCGTCTCATCGCTCCGTCCTGCTTCAAAAAATTCATCGAAGAGCATCGCTTGGTGCCCTGATTCATTTTTCTTCTTATGTGCTCCGCACCCTTTTCCCATGAGAGACCTATGGTGTAACGAGCATGTCGAGGAGGAAATCAAGCGTGCCGTAGGTCAGGCCGCCAAGACCAACGGTCCAAATGACCGCAGGAATCACTTTATTGCCTTCATACCTTGCGGCAACGCCGGCGGAGGTGCCCACCACGAGTAGGCTTCCGATGAGTATGCCGAAGGCGGGAAAGACGAAGTAGGCCGCAGCAAGAATTAACAGGGCAATGGCCGTTCCTACGCCCGCGCCAAATCCCTGCTTCAACGGATGTTCATGTGTGCCTAGGCGGAGACCAAGCTCCTCCTCTAGCATCACGCGTAGTAAGCGATCGTTGTCGGCCATGAGCACATCAATGACCTCTTCTAACAGCTTGCCAGTGAACCCTTTGGCGCCATAGAGCGCGCGCAACTCATCTCGCTCCTGCTCGCGATGATGCTGAATCTCCCATCGCTCCTCTTCGATGATGCGGTGGAGTCGGCCCAAACGCGCCCATTCAATGAGGCTACTACGCCCAATGCACCAAATGATAAATGCTCCGGCAAAGCAGGCGAGAAAGAGGGTCATCTGTTCCGGAGCGATCTGAAAGCGACTCAATAGGGTCCATAGCAAGAGAATGACCATTCCGGTCTCGCGCGCGGCCCACGCGCCAGCGGAGATGTGGCCCGGCATCTCTTGGCCGTGGAGCTCAGCTGACGCCACTATGCCGTCACTCTGGTGCTCCACAACGTGCTGGATCGCTTCTTTTCCCTCGAAATGTTGGGGAGTGGACATGCAATTCCCTGGTTGTATTTCATTTGTCACTATACCGCTCTACTCACCTTTTTCGCTAGGAAGAGGTGGGGGCTGTTAAAATATCAAAAAATATGTTATACTAATACTGAAGGGGAAGACTTTTCTTATACGAAAAACAGTGTCTAAACCCTTAATCGTAAAGACTTGACAAAGTAGGTGAATCTGATGGTTGGTCCAGTAGGGAATAATGATCCAATTGTATGTCACGATCCATTGACTCCGGCAACAACTCCGGGGGCTCAGGGGTCCGGAGTGGTAATTGATTCCATCGAAGACGCAAATAGTGCCGTCGCGCAACTTCTCTCATCGTCTGGGCATCCGACTCTTAAGTTGTGGATGGACCTGTCAAGTGGAACCGAATTAAACGCTCGTACGGTTGCCAAGGCAATTGTGGACGCAGACCGTTGCAAAGGTGCAGAGATCCATGAGGCTTTGCTGGAGCTCATTAAGCTAGTTGCTCAGCTGACGGAACTTATCGAGTTCCGAGATGTGACGCACCCAGAAAGGATAGGGGATATTCAGGCCCGGAGAGGGATGATCAATATACGTCTTAATGAAATCGATACGCGCTTGAATGAGATTTGTGGTCCCTTGGAGGCTGCTGAGACTGCCTTGGCCAATAACCAGGCTTTTTTCCAGAATCTTTGTGATCAAATAGCTGGTCTAGATCCAATGAATCCCGTAGACGCAGTCCTTATAGACCTTCTACAAAATATAAAAAATGGCGTAGCAGTTACAATAGCGAATCTAGAAAATAACATAATTCCAGCTGCGGAAGCAGAAAAGGCGACACATGCAGTGGAGCAAGCTGCTTTGGAAGCTGAAAAGGTAGCTTTGCTAACCGAGAGGAATGCCTTGGATGCTGAGACGATTGAATTGGACGAACAGCTCGTCGTTGCAGAGGAGCAGATTGCAATTTTGGTAGCTGCGCTCAAGAATTGGAACGCTTTCCTGGTCCGCCTCCTTGGCAAGGATCACCGCATAGAGGAAACAGCGGACCGAGAGACCCTCGCGCAGGGACCCCGTAATGAAGAGGTGAATAGTCGTGTAGAGCCTGCAATCAATGAAGCTCCAGAGAAAGAAATCGATAACCTTCCAGAAGTAAGCGCAGCCGCCTCGGGTGAGGGGGGAGGCGTTGGCCTTATCTCGGCCCTTGCGGGAGGTGACCGTGGCGCTCAGGCGCGAGCTCTGACAGCCGTGAAAGAAGTCGCACAGCGCGCCTTGGAGAATCCGAGCATTATTAACACGCTCGCCACTGAGGGCGCGGAATCTGCAATTCCACTCGAGTCACGGGTCGCTTCGCTTCTAGAAGCACTAGGCGATGGAGTCCTAGCGCGCGCTGTGCGAAAGATCTTAGGTATTCCTCCGGAGGAGTTGGTTCCTCCGCCACCAGCAGAGTCCTTGCCAGGAGAAGAAGGCGCTGACGTGCAACCGACCCCAGTCACACCGCCGGTTACGCCACCAGTCACACCACCCACAACTCAAACCGTCGAGGTTTCCGTTGGAACCGGCACGGAGACAGTTCGCGTAGAGGCCCCTGTTCTCCCGACACCCGAGGCAATCGACACCTCTACTTCTGATGGATTCATCAGAAGTCTTGCAGCTGACCGTGCGCGGCGTGATGCACTCAATGAGGAACTCGCATTGGCAGGAGAAGAAGCCAACATCGCGGGTACCCTTGGCGCAATAGGCTCACTAGACGCTCTCAAAAGAGGTGATATTCAAGTAGGGCAGCAGAAGGCTGCTGTTGTGAAGTTCCTTCTAGCCAAAGATGCCGTGATTCGCGATTCGATAAATCGCGATGTTCTTCTTCAACGGACGCAAGACTTTAACAACCTAAGTGCGGTTGATCAGACCATCGTAGCAAGGACCGTCACCTTGATTCGACGGGTCCGGAATCTTGACCTCGTGGATGCGACGCTAGCGCTCCTCCTAGTAGAAAAGGGAAATGAACTCACCAAGGTGGAACGTGCCGAGGTGGATACTCTTCTAAGCGCAAGCAAGGAACGTCGTGGAGAAGTAAACGTAGAACTAGCAGAAGTCGCCACGCTGAAGCAGGATGAAGCGTTTGTGGATGAATTCACCGAAAAATTTGCAATTCAGCAAAATCTTGCTCGACAGCTAGTTGAGAAATTCTTGGATCCAGGCGATCGATTCATACAAGCCTTCTCAGCCGTAAATCCACACATTCTATCTGATGATAAGATCAAGGGCGTGACAAACCAAGTACGAATATAAGGAGAACGAAATATTATGGTAGATGGAAATATTGGTCCCGACGAGACTCTAGATATCAACCCGCTTGCGGTGCCACCGGCGCATATTACCCCGAACGAGCCGCCCGTTATTTTGGCCCCCACAATGCCCGCAATGAACATCGATACTTTGGCATCCATGGTGGCGGCAGATGTTGCTTTTTTCATCCCTATGGGGATCCCTCAACTACAGATGAGTGACGAAGGCAAGGCCAAAATCGAGCAACTTCGTGCCGATTTCAACAAGTTTGCAAGTCAGCTTGATAGCTACCGCCATGATATCATCTCATCAATGTGGGATAGCTACCAGGAGACCCTGGAGGAGATTGGCGAGGCAAAAAAACGTGCTGCTCAAGAAAAGGTGCTGGCTGCAGAGGCCTTGAAATACGATGACTTAAGAGACGAGCTCTCCTTAATTGGAATTTTGGCAGTAAAAGTCCTCATGGACTTTGTGGCGCTTAGGCTCAGTTTTGATCTTCAAAAGGCAGAACTTGCGAAAGATCCTGAAAAACTAACGGCTCTTTTTCAGATGGCCGTTGGAGGGATGATTCTACAAGAGATGAGAAACCCTGCATTTGTGAATCGAATCCGTCAGGACTTCATTAAGCGACTCGACAATCATATGGCTGGACCAATGACCGCGCAGGAACAGTCTGGCATAACCGATAAGTGGATGGCTTTTATTCAGGTACAAATGGCCTTCGTTGCGGTCGCTTGCTTTTCAAATCTTTCGGACCTTCTTGGTAAGGAAGAAGTGACCAGCTCTGACATTCATGACCTACCTCTTAAGGGAAAGGGTGATGAAGCCATGGCTTACTTCAAGGAAATGGAGGAGAACCTCCTTCAATACGTCACTCCGGAAGAGCTCAATGCCTATCTAAAGGATATGACGGAGTCGCTCTACTTACTTAAGGGATCCGATAACGCACTCAATCAAGTTGTTGCCTACCTCAACATCTTTGGATTCGATGCCGGCGCGGGAGGAACTCCACTTTCTGTATAAGAAAAATAAGCAGACTGCTATAGAAAACCTTTTTCTTTGAGGTTTCCTGTGAGTAGTTCAGAGTTAGTCCCCCTTTTGCCGGAAGTCGTGCAGCGTGAGCTGCGACTTCATTTCGATAGGCCGCCTTCCAATGAGCTTACACGACGAGTGACCGCGGCCGTGGCCGGTTCGCTCCATGCAGCGGCTTGGTCACTTGTCGCTTTTTCTCTTGTAGATCGCGTACTGGTACTCGATGGAACTGCCCTTGCAGGGACGACAACGGCTCTCGCCGCTGCCTCTTTAGCGCTTCTACGGATTGTCCACGGAAGTTGGAGCAAGGTTCCTCGGCCAGAGCGCATATTAGTTGTTGGCTCAACGCTTGCTATTGCGCATTTTGGTTGGTCAGGTATTTGGATTCACGAAGGCATGCATGCTGCTGCGGCACATCTACTTTACAAAGATGTGCGGCCTATTATTTCCGTTTGGCCATTCAGAGGTGGGCTTACGGAGTTCCATTGGGCAAGACTCACTAGGGTTGGTGAGGTTTTGGGGAAGCAATGTGCGAATGCGCTCACCGCATCCATTGGAGTCGTCACAGAGAGTGTTCTGGCGGGCACTACAGCTTCGATTGGGGCTCGGTTTGGTCGGCGCAATCGACAGGAAATTGAAGAAGCGTGCGTGATCTACGCCATCGTCGTGATGGCGGGTGTTGCCAACTACGGATTCGGAGCTGCGCTTCCTTCTGCCCAAGAGTTTGTTGGACATGATTTTATTGCGATCCAAAATATAACAGGAATTTCGCCAATTGCCATGACCGTTGGTTTACTAGCCCTGCCTATAATCGCCTACATCTTGTCGCGATCGATCGGCGAGAGAGAGGCTGAGCGTCCTCTTCTAGATATTGTCTAAACCGCGTTACGATAGGTCGCAAAAGGGACAATGTGCTCTCTATTGGCAAGTGAATGGGTGTAGGCTTTGTCGTAATAATCCAAGACGAGTCGCACCCATCCGCGGAAATTACCCTCGCGAATATGGTCCACTGCCTGCCGGGTGCGGAGTCCGCCGAGACGTCGCTCAATACGTAGGGTCGCGGCGATTAGATCTTCCGGTGTACTTTGTCCGTAATCCTGTTCGATGATCGAGAGCCGTTCCTCCAAAGACTTTTCAACGAGGTAGAGAGGTGCTGTTCCCATCGCCTCAAATAGTGATTGTGGGATCACGCAACGGCCGACGCGCCGGCTCTCATCTTCCACCCAAACGGGTCTGTCCTCATCAAATGTTTTCCAGCGCATTGCAATTTTGTTCTCGAATTGCTCTGTAGTCGGTTGTGGGGGCATATTGATTCCACCGTAGCTAGATCCGCGGTGATGGGCAAGTCCTTCTAGGTCCAACACTTGCTCGCCGTCTTCTGCCATCTCCTTAAGAATATTCGTCTTGCCACTGCCAGTAAGTCCGCCTAGTATGTGCAGGAGCCTCGGCTCCTCAATCGTCTCTAGGCAGTGTCTTCGAAAGGCTTTGTAGCCGCCGTCAAGAACGATGCAGGAAACCCCTGCCGTCTGCAGTAGCCAGGCGAGTGTATTGCTGCGTAGACCGCCGCGCCAGCAGAGGATCTTTGCTGTTTGGTCGCCTACGAGTTCTCGCGTCTGTCGTACTAGGGCGGCAAAGTGGGGACCTACCAGCTCATAACCCAATTCTACAGCCGCATCGGACCCTTTTTCCTTGTAGCAGGTGCCTACGAGGACGCGCTGCTCGTCGTTGAGAAGCGGAACATTAAAGGATCCCGGAACATGGCCCTGCGCAAATTCGCTAGGGCTCCGCGCATCGATCGTGATTCCGGGAGTCTCTCGAAATTCTGTCAGCGCAATCACGCGATAGGCTCCAGGGTGGTAACGCCTCCAAGATACTTGTGAAGCACCTCTGGAATGGTTACGCTACCATCGGCATTTTGGTTGTTCTCCAAAAGAGAGACCATAAGGCGAGAGGTGGCGAGTCCTGATCCGTTAAGAGTGTGGAGAAGGCGAGGCTTCTCCCCTGTGGCGCGGCAGCGCGTTTTGGAGCGACGCGATTGGTAGTCGGTGC
This sequence comes from Chlamydiales bacterium, assembly GCA_041603795.1. Lineage (GTDB taxonomy): Bacteria > Chlamydiota > Chlamydiia > Chlamydiales > JBFIDQ01 > JBFIDQ01. The sequence goes on along the minus strand of JBFIDQ010000020.1, from coordinate 1,392 downwards.
AGTTGGATACCGACGAAACTTCGTAGTAGCGATCCTGTCCCGGCAGCCAGCATTCCACGTCCACTGTCTTTGCTGCGGCAAATGACATGTCGCCGGTCACTAACAGCATGCTCCTGTAGTGTAGACCGAGCCCCTCCAAAATCGACTCCGCACTGAGGATCATTTCGTCAAAAATCTGCGCGCTTTGCTCCGGTGTGGCAAAGCAGAACATCTCCACCTTGTTGAATTGATGCACGCGGATAAGTCCGCGCTCCCCAGATCCTGCAGCTCCGGCTTCTCTGCGGAAGCACGGACTATACGCGCAGTAGCGAAGAGGAAGTGCCGTTTCATCAATGATTTCATCGATGTGTAATCCGTTGAGAGCCACTTCTGAGGTGGGAACAAGCGCTAGGTCGTAGTCGTCATCGTGAATTTCATAGAACTGCCCTTTGAACTTGGGAAGCTGCCCCGATCCAAAAAGCACCTCCGGACGGGTCAAAAGGGGAGGCATCCAAAACGTATACCCGTTGCTGATGTGGGTATCGATCATGTAGGTAAGAAGGGCCCATTCCAGGCGTGCCCCCATGCCACGATAGGCAGGCCATCCCGTGCCGGCTACCTTGGCGCCGCGGGCAAAGTCAAATAACTGAAGAGACTCGTTTAGCTCTAAATGATTTTTCGGCTTGAAGTCGAAGTTGCGTTTGCTCCCTACTTCCTTGATGACGACGTTCTCCGCAGGGTCCTCAGCGACAGTGACATCATCCATTGGAAGATTCGGCACTCTAGCGAGTAGATCCTCTAATTCAGGGTCGAGTTGCTGGAGCTCGTGATCAAGTCGATGAATCTCCTCAGCATGAGTCGCTACCGTCTCAATGACGGCTGTGGCATCTTCACCCGACCGTTTCATCTGCCCGATCTGTTTCGATGCCTCATTACGCGACGCCTTGAGCTGCTCCACGCGTGTCTTTGTCTCTCGAATCGCAGTATCAAGCTCAAGAATTCTATCGAATGAAACCGTCGGGTCCTTCGTCCTCGCCTTGGCCTCCAACTCTTTCGGGTTGCCCCGAATTTCCTTCAGATCCAACATAACTCAAATCCTCTTCCAAATTAAGGGTATGATCATAACAGAGAGGGCCATTGCCGTATAGATAGATAATTGAATTCTCGGTGACTCTATTCACCTTAATTTGGTCAGTTAACTGACTGAATTTGCAGTTTGTGCAGTGCAAATTTATTTGCTTCTGCCGCAGCAAATAAGTCCGATCTCCTTTAAAAAGGTGCCTGTGAGCCAGGGCGTTATGATGGAGAATACTTGACAGTCTCACCACGTGCCCAGACTATCCGCAGCCGATTCCCAGGAGCAACGCTCCGTTAGAGGTGAGCCTGGCGGCGTAAGCCCCAGGTAGTCAGTGT
>JBFIDQ010000019.1:0-17351 GCA_041603795.1 Chlamydiales bacterium | reverse complement strand
CTGCCGGGACTTCGCCCCTAAACTTCGGCAAGAACTTTTTTTGTGAAACCTGAGGATTTTTTATCCAAATAGTTCGGATATCGATTCCCCATTTTGGATGCGGCGAATAGTTTCGGCCAGAAGTGGCGCCATCGAAATTTGCTTAATGTTACTTGGGGCGTTTTCGCTTAGCGGGATGCTATCGGCGATGGTCAGTTCCTCAAGAGCCGATTCTCTGATCCGATCCAATGCTGGGCCAGAAAATATGGGGTGGGTGATCGCTGCATAGACGTGTTCTGCTCCGCTATCTTTGAGAAGTTGTGCGGCCTTAACGAGAGTGCCAGCAGTATCACATATGTCGTCGACGATCACCACGCTAGCCCCTTCAACGTTACCGACTAGGTTCATCTGCGCAACGATGCCAGCGCCGCCTCGCTGCTTGACGATCACCGCCATGCTGGATTCAACGCCCTGCCTTTGAAGTCCCAACATGAATTGTTTGGCTCGACCGACACCCCCGGCATCGGGAGAAACCACAACTACTTTGTCGCCCAGCTTCTTAGCTGCGTAGTGTCGAACGAATTCGACAGAGGCAAAGAGGTTATCGACAGGTACATCGCGGAAGAAACCTTGAATCTGTCCGCAGTGAAGATCTACGGCGACCACGCGGTCGATGCCCGCAGTCTCTAAGAGAGTTGCGACATCAGCTGCCGAAATGGGCACCCGTGATTGAGTTTTGCGGTCTTGCCGGGCATAGCCGTAGTAAGGAATAACCGCTGTGATGCTTGCGGCAGATGCTCGCTTCATGGTCCGGACCAGGAGGTAGAGCTCCATCAGATTATCATTCACGCTGCGGTCGCTTCCGGGGCAGGTCGATTGCACAATGAAGACGTCGCGGTTGCGCACGTTCTCCCCAACTCGAATGGCAACTTCTCCGTCGTTAAAGGTCGATACTTTCGCCTCGCCTAGCTTAACGCCCAGCTCCTTTGCTATTTTCTCCGCAAGTTCGTGGCTGGCATTGCCTGAAAAAATAAGGGCATTCTCCGCAAAGATGGTGCTATCAGCCTGGCAGATAACTGGCGCTAAAATTAGGAGCAGTTTGGTGATGAACATTTTCATTTCAGAGTCCTTTTGTTTTCTGGTAGATCTTTTTATCGAATCGATAGAGCTGGGCCGGTCGATGTTTAACCCCTGACGTGTTTTTGCTTGTGGGGACGATGTACTCGACTTTCGCCATTTTCTTTCGGAAGTTGCGCTTGTCGATTTCCTCTTGAAAGACTTCCTCGTAGAATCTCTGCAGCTCCGTCAGAGTAAAATGCTTGGGGAGGAGATTAAATGCCAATGGGCGGATGCGAAGTTCGTCTCGCAACCTTGTCAGAGCCATGTTAAGTATGTCCACGTGATCAAAGGCTAGAGGCGGAAGGTCTTTTAGTGAGCACCAGAGAGCCTTGCTGGCGTCCGTTCCCGCTTCGAGTTTTCCCAGTTCCGTCGGGTCGACGAGTGCGAAAAAGGCGAGGGTCAGCACGCGACCCCGTGGATCTCGTTCCGGAGCGCTAAAAAGGTGAAACTGCTCAACGTGCACCTTCTGAATGCCAGTTTCTTCCTGCAACTCGCGGAGTGCGCATTGCTCCGCAGTTTCATCGCCCTCCATGAACCCCCCAGGGAGCGCCCAATAGCCCAAAAATGGTTCTTGTTTGCGTTCGATTAGAGCCACCTGCAAAAGTGAATCGACGTAGCCAAATATGACGCAGTCGGTGGACATCGCGTACTTCGATCGACGTGTTAACCCTTTCACTTTTGCGCCTTCGGTTAGTGTCGTCTTAACACTAAATAATCTTGACTCTTTTTGTCAAAGCCTCTATTTCTTGTTCGTGTTCAATCAACACTAACAAAAGGGGGCTCGGATGGGGATCTACAAGGAAATACTCGGGGTGGCATTGGGATTGTTGCTTACGACGACGCAAGCAAAAGCAGGAAAAATCGTGCTTGCGTCAGAAAGTGAAGTGAAACGCGCAGCAGTAGAAGCTGTATTTGGTTCTGATGTTTTCTGCTGTCAGGTAGAGTCGGGTGTCGCAAATCAGCCTGTTGGACGAGAAGCCGCTGTAGAGGGTGTGCGAAACCGACTCAATAACCTTCCTTCGTCGCTTGTGGAGAAAGCGACGCAATTGATCGCCATCGAAAACTTCATAGAAGAACAAGATGGATGCTGGGTTGATCGCGCAGTGGTACTTCTTAAGAGCGGAAAACAAGAGCAATTGGCTTGGTCAGGGGCAGTTCGTGTTCCACCAGAATACATAGCCAAGGCGCAGGCAGCAGACGGAAAAAATGATACTGGTTTTTCAGTTACAATAGGGGAACTTATGGCAAGGGAGCATGACGTGGATGCAAAAGACTGGCACGCAACTGCTAGTGCAGGTGGTATAAGCAGAAAGGATTTGCTGAAGGAGACGCTGTTCAAGGCGCAACACGCTGACGAAATCGGAGCGCTGAAGCAGCACATCACGATGCACCAGGATTTTCCAAAGAAGGGGGTTCTTTTTCAAGATTTCACGCCGCTCCTTAGAGATCCGGTTGCTGTGAAGTCATGCATCGACATGCTTGTCAGTTGGTACGCGGTTCAGAGGGTCGAGGCGGTTATGGGACTCGAATCACGCGGATTCATTTTCGGTTCTCTTCTGGCCTATAGGCTTGAAGTGCCTTTTATTCCCGTGAGAAAGAAGGGTAAGCTTCCTGGACGTACCGTCTCAGCTGATTACATTAAGGAGTACGGAGTGGACACATTTGAGATTTCAGAAGATGCATTGGAGGTAGGTCAGAGAGTGCTTATTGTAGACGATCTCATCGCAACCGGCGGATCCGCGGTAGCTGCTACAGAGCTAGCTACAAAGGTAGGGGCTAATCCCATGGGATTTTTCTCACTTCTTGAGGTGCCCGGACTCCCTGGTCGTGAAAATCTTGGAATTCCTAGTTTTATTTTAATTGACTAGGCCAAGAAGGTCGTGGTTGTTTTTTCAAGAATGGTCTGTCGGTCGACTTTTTTTGCATCCGGATAAATCCCTTCGCATTCAAAGGCGGTCTCCCGCCAGGCGCGAGGGGATTTGATGTTGTCGGGCCAAAAGGGGTAGGTTCGGCATTGGGTTGGCCGGACATCATAGATCGTGCACCCCTTGCCTTCGAGAAAGATGCAATCGTTGTTACGCTCTGGAAGTTCCAACAGGCTAACTCTTCCTTCCACCTCTTCCGTATAGTTGGCCAAAAAATCTGATCGGGAGAGATTCAGTTGATCTGCGATTGCATCGATTTCTTCGTCATTTACCCAGATATACCCCGGTGCCCCGGTGCAGCATTTGCCACATCCCGTGCACGCAAAAGGTAAACCTTCTTTTTCAATCCATTGTGGAAGCATAACCCGCACCTGTTCAAGGAGATCCATTGTATCCTATATGAATGGCATGCGTCTATGTAAAAAGTTAGGCCCTAGGGTGGGATTCCTCATGGGCTTTTTTCTTTAATCCGGATGAAACGTGTGTGTAGATGGTCGTTGTAGCTAGCGAGGTGTGACCTAGGATCTCCTGGATGGTCTTGAGGTCCATTCCATTTTCTAGCCAGTGGGTGGCTATGGTGTGCCGAATGGTGTGAGGCGTCGCTTTGCCAGCTAGACCGCTTTTTTTAAGATATTTGTCGAAATTGCGGTCGATTGATCGCGTGGTTAGACGCGTTCCTAATTTGTTGAGGAAAATGGCGTGGTTGTCCACTTGCCCAAGATGCCCGTCAATATCACGGTGACGCTCCTCATGCTTTAGGTAGGTCTCAATCCACTCGGAGGCGTTTTTGGTTACGGGAACGATCCGTTCCTTTTTCCCTTTTCCTTTTACTTTAACAAGCAATTCCTTGTGGTCGAAATCGTCGCGATTGAGTCCAGCTAGCTCGCTTACGCGTAATCCAGAGCTGTAAAAGAGCTCCATGATGGCACGATCGCGGTACCCCAGGTAGTCATCTGTTTCGGGTTGGTCGAAAAGGCGTTGGATCTCCTGAAAGGAGAGGGAATATGGAATTCTCTTTTCGAGCTTTGGAGCTTCCACTTCTTCTATAGGGTTGTGTTGGAGGAGTCCCTTGCTGAAACAGAACTTAAAAAAAGTGCGCAGTGAGGAGAGGCGTCGAACGATCGTGCGTTTTGCGATGCCTTGCTCGTTGAGTTGGGCTAGAAAACCGCGAATGGTACGCCGGTCGATTGACTTGAGATCAATCAGCTGATCGTTGCCCGTCCAGCGTTCCTCATAGGAGCGATTCCAGCGAATTCTATCCGGCAGGTCTTCGGGCTTGCAGTCCGTGTGTGAGGTGCTTTCGATATACTGCTTCAGCGAGTTGAGATCAATTGAGTAGTTTCGAATTGTGTGTTCCGAGGCGTTTTGCGTGACTCGTAAATCATCCAGAAATTGGTAGGCGGTAACAATAAGCACGTTAGAATATCCCTCTTCAGTAGTGTCTCACAGCGAGTCTCGCCGATTGAAGGTTTAATTGTCTACAAATCCACGTTGTGACAAAAACTCAAGAGTTTCACTGTTTCTCGCTTCAATCGTTTTGAGAAGGTCCTCAGCGCCCGTTAGAGTGCCACTTCGCGCCAAATTCTCTAGCTCTCCTGCGCATTCACTGAGTCCAGTAGCTCCAATTTGACTACTGCAACCTTTTAGGGAATGAGCCGAGTGTTCAACAGTGGCAATATCTTGGTTCGAGACAACGTCTCGGAGCTCCTGCACAAGCCGTGTGCTTGTTGTTACGTAGAGCTTAAGGATGTCACCGAATATCTCGCCAAGCTGGCCTTGTAGCTCTTCAAAGGCTTCACAATCCATGTTCAAGTCCTCAAGTTTCACAAAAAAATTATTACCAGTCTCAGCGTAGAGAATTAAATTTTCTGTTCGTCTAGCAATTAAATTTCTGTTTAGTCCAAAACTGTCTCTTCGAAAAACGCCGACCTATGACGAGGCAGACCCATGCAACTTCACTTCCCCGTCTCAAAACCGCTGGCCTTTGTAAAGGAGGCTGTTGAAGGTCTCGACTACAAGTTGACAAAGCCTCAGATGGCAAACCTGATGCTTATTCTCACGGCAATCATTGCCTGTAGGAGTCTATGCCTAACGACGCTAAGCTCAACTATGCTGGGCGACAGGTCTATCAACGCTCTTTCTCACTTCTTTACCTATGCTGGGATCAATGCGAAGAAATTAATGGCATCTGCCGTCGCTTGGGCAATACGTAGAATGAATCTTGCAGGAGTCTCAGTTCGCCTAGCCGTCGACGACACAATGAAGCATCACTCGCGAGGTGCAAAGAAAATTGCTAACGTCTACTGGCTATTCGATCACGTAACCCAGACGAACTGCAATGCCTCGTGTGTCGTCTTCGTCTACTTGGTGATTAGCGAGCGGATTCGCTTTCCAGTAGGTTGGCGAGTTTATCGTAGAGGTGGGCTGTCCAAATGGAAGCTGGCGATCGAGATCATTGATGATGTCCGTCAAATGGACTTGAACATCTCTGTTGTACTCTTTGACAGCTGGTTCAGTGTGCGTGGTTTCGTCAAGCAACTCGAACGCCGGGAGCTAACCTTTGTCGGAGATATGAAAAGCTCGAACGTGCTGGAATACCGCTTGCCGGACGAAGATAAAACTATAGTGCGGCTCACGATATCCAGCCTTCTGAAGCACGGTAAGTTTCTCTTCAAAAAGGTCTGCCTTGGGCTCAAGTCCAATGAGGAAGAACAGCCGGAGAAAATTTTATACCAGACCTACTCGAAGGTAGCCTATGTGGGGGCCTTCAAAGGAAAATACCTAATTGTACACAGCATTGATCAGAGAACGAACGCGTCCAAAACCTTTGTTTGCAACGAACTTAGCAGGGAAGCGCAAAAAGTCTTGGAAGAATATTCCTACAGGTGGATGATAGAGGAGTTTTTCGGGAACGCTAAAGGATTATGTGGTTTAGAGGAGGCCTGCATTAGGAGTGAGCAAGGTGGAGCAATAGCGCTTTTCCTGGTGTCCTATGTAGACCTCCTCATTTCTGTAGAGCTCTGGAAAGGCGTGCACGACAATTCTGAGGGGAGATCACCAACGGTCTCTGCTATTTATGCAGCCGCATCGGAAGAAAATCTAAGATCTTTTCTGGCAGACCCAAATAGTGAAGAGTAGTTTGAGAAGGTGATAGCGTTTTGGCTGGAGTCCCTCCAGAAGGCTGCAAAAAAATCTCGTCGAACCCGCAAGTTGCTCGTGGAAATGGATTCTCCTCCAGGAGATGATACACCGGATGCTTGTGAGAAGCCGGGCAAGGATACCCCAGTTAATCCCTCAGAGGAGGCTGCCTAGGCTTCTGTAAACATTAAATTTTGTGAAACTTGAGCATTTTGTGGACATACCGTCGGACTCTCCTCAGGCACATCTGGAAATTACGGACTTTTTGTACTGACACCGCAAGAAAAAGCGGAGTGGGCGGGCTCCATGCTGGCACGTGCATTGCCACGTCCGGTTTGGCATAGACAGAATATTGCGCTCTTTTTGAGAGCTGGTGGTCCGCTGTACGAGGGCACAGCTAGAGGAAGAATTCGCTTTCGCTACTTTGACCTCTTTGTTCCACTAGAAAAACAGCTGTCTGCTTTAAAAAAATTCCAGCCCTCCATTGTTGTCGCTCCTCCATCACTCTTGCGTCAGTTAGGCGAGGCAAAAATTACGCCGGAAAAGGTGATCTCTGTAGCGGAGGTGCTCGATCCAATGGACGAGATTTTCTTGGAGAAGATGTTCGGACAACCCATACATCAGATCTACCAAGCAACTGAGGGGTGCATCGCATCGACGTGCCACCACAATACCCTCCACCTCCACGAGGATCTGCTACACATTGAAAAAGAGGAGCTCGGTGATGGGCACTTTGTTCCAATCATCACCGACCTACATCGGCGGACGCAGCCTATTATTCGCTACCGTCTCGACGATATTCTCGTGAAAAAGCAGGGCGGCTGCCGCTGCGGCTCGCCCCTTTTGGCTATTGAGAGGATCGAAGGGCGCTGTGATGATCTGCTCCGTTTTCCACACGAAAGCGCCGGCTCGACAGTAGTGGTTTATCCTGACTTCTTTCGCCGCATCATGATCACCCAGCCTGAGAAAATTGAGCAATATCAGATCGCACAAAGGAGCTCCTCTCTCTTAGAAATTGGCCTAAAAACCGATACGCCCAACAAGGCAACTCTGCACCGTAACATCACAAGTGCCATTGCACAGCTCTGCACGGCACAAAAAGCCACGGTGCCTCTCGTAAAATTCGTCAATTGGACTCCACCAGAAAAAGGCGCCAAACTACGGCGTGTGACGGGAGAAAAGCAGATTGCAGATTGAATTGTATAACAGCGAAACGATTGAGAGCTGTGACTTTTCAGCTGGCGAAGAGGGAGAATACGCGCGTGTCTATCTTCTTCCAATGATGCGCGAAGGGACCAAAGCCTACATCGGGAATGTAGAGACGGAACTTTATCTCTTGAAGATGGGAGAGCTCTTTTTGCCTATTTCGGTGAATGAGGAGGAGTACCACAATTCCTATGTGGTCTCTCCATATGGGGTGCTCGCCTACGCGGAGGAAGAGGCGCGGAGACTTCCGCACTTTGGTTGGTTGCTCACTCCTCTGGTAAGAGCGGCACAAGCCGCTTTTAAAAGGGCATCCGTCAACCGAACGGTGTTTGTTAATAATTGGCTGCTCTCGACCAACCTTTATCCTTCACTTACAGCCGACGATATTGCACGCATTGTTGCGTATCTACAGCGGCAATTTCCTTCCCATACGATCCTTTGGCGGTCAGTCAATACGAGCCTGCCGAAGGGACTTATTGACGCCTTTCGATCCCTTCCGTGTCGCTTGTTGTTTAGCCGACAGTGTTACCTCTTTGATCCTAAGAGACAAGCCGAGATGTCGGCTAAGCAACGATGGAACATCAAAGCCGATTCGAATCTCATTCGTAAATAGGGCTACGAGGTAGTAGGGGGGGAGGGCATCGCGAACTCGGATCTCCCTCGTCTTCTTGAACTCTACAACCTTCTCTACCTGGATAAATACACGCGTTTTAATCCGCAGTTTAGCGAAGCTTTTCTCTATCAAGCACGTAATTATCAGACCTTAAACCTAATTGCCCTTCGCAAAAATGGACGCATTGACGGTGTGTTGGGGTACTTCGTCAGAAACGGTGTCATGACGACCCCACTTTTTGGATATGACACAGCACTCCCACAAAAGTTGGGGCTCTACCGGATGCTTACTGCCATTTGTATTCAGGAGGCGAGCGCTCAAAAGTTGCAACTCAATCATAGCTCGGGTGCAGCTCACTTTAAAAGGGTACGCGGTATGTTGCCCGACAGCGAGTACACGGCCCTGTTTGATGACCACTTGCCTGCCCACCGCCGCCTCATATGGCGCCTGCTCGAGTGCCTCTTTAACGGGGTCGCTCGTCCCATTGTGACTCAAATGAAGCTGTAGCCGTGGGACAGGCTCATAGAGTGGATCTGGAGCGGAATTAGCTGAGAACTCTTATTGAATATTCCTAACGATAGATGTCTCGTCTGTGTCCAAGAGCCACGATAACGATAAGAAGCTCTCCATCTTCAATAGTATATATAATTCTCCAGTCCCCTTGTCGGATTCGATAAAAGTCCAGATTGGTTCCCTTAAGCTTCTTCGCTCCGATAGGAATGGGCTGCTCTTTAAGCATATCTATTTTTCTAGCTATCTTGTCTCGATCTGCCTTAGGAACCTTCTTTAGGGCCTTAACCACTTGCTTGAGAAGTTCGATTCTATAGGTCAACGTCAAGATCCTTCTTAACTTGTTCCCATGAAATTCGTTCTTCTTCTTTCGACCTCTCCAAGGCATCTTCAGCCGCTAGAAGGTCTTCCTTGTTTTCAAATTCCTCTATAAGCTGGAGGTATTGCTCGTATTCCTCCCCAGAAATCACAACGCCCATAGTTTTTCCATGCTTGGTGATTTTTACGGTGTCGTGAGCAAATCTTACAGAATTCATTAGATCCGAAAAATCACGACGGAATTCACCGGACGAAATTTCATGTAGGTTTCCCATTTAACTAGCCCCCTTCCTTTATCTCAATTTTATCATTTTGACCTTTTTTGCGCAAATTCATGTTTTTTAATCTTTTGTACAAAATTCAATTCTTAAACTTTGTCAGTTTCGTACCTTTCGTGCATTTCGCACACCTTAAAATTGTACTCCGAAAAGTACAACATAACCTCAACTATCTGATGGACAAGGGACCTTTTAGCTTTTCAAGCAAGACGAGATTATGGCCGCATGGAATTTGTGCAACAAGCTGTTGCATAATTGAGGTGTAGGGGCTCTACCTGCGGATTCAATCATGTAGCCGAACGCCTTTAAGGCGTCCGACTACATGGTTGAATCCGCCACGTTTTTGTCCCCTCGGTTTCTTTGCCGGCTATCTGGTAATGATTGGGCGGAGGAGCTGATTTATCAAAAGTTCGGCCAACCATTTCTCGTATTCGTCTGATGACCAACCGCGTACCACCACAAATAGGCGATACATGTCGCGGCCAGTAAAGGCCCAAAGGATGTCTCTGGCCTGCGAAACAGTAAGCCCTTCGGCAAGGACTCCTTCTTTAGCTATTGTACCGAAGGTTTCCCCTTGCCGTAGGTAGCGACGTTCCTCTTGCTCCTTTTCCAGCTTCTGGAATTCCGGTGCTATTACAGATGCTCCTCGCAAGAACCCCAGTTGCTTTTGCTCTGCGTCGTATATGAGACGCGTCATTTTTGCTGATATTTGAAGGCGAATGGCTGCGGATTTTTCCTGCTTGACCTGCTCTACAAGCGTTTCAAAAACTGTAGGTGGAAGAGCTTCATCCATCAAAGCAAGGAGGACTCCTCTCTTAGACTTAAAGAGAGAGTAAACTGTAGGAGTAGAGACTTCGGCCGACTCCGCTAGCTCTCCAATTGTTACACCCTCAAAGCCCTTCGATTGAAAAAGCTTCTTTGCCGAAGAAAGAATACGACTTCTTGTTTGCGCAGCCTGTGTATTCCTAACTGTCGACTTGTAGGTTCTTTTTTTTTGACTTGACATAAACGATCCAATTCAGTATAGTTTGCTGTATTGAATATAGCATATTGTATTCAATTTTGCAACAAAAAAACTTAACCTAAGGAGGTTGTCATGAGCGAGAAAAATATGATGGTTGCGGAAGCGTATTATGCGGCCATGAATGAAAAAGATGTTGAAAGCATGGAAAAACGGTTACATCCCGATGTTCAATTCGTTGGCCCTATGGCAGAGATACAAGGGAAAGAGGTTATGTTAGAGGCGATAAAGGGATTTACCGCAGCTTTTAAGACCCTGACGGTGCGAGCAAAGTTTCATTCGGAGGATCAGGTGATGCTGGCTATTGACACAGAGTTTCCGGCTCCTATCGGAAACCACCGCACGGCTTCTTTGTTGACCATTCAAGATGGGCTTATCGCAAAGATCGAACTTTTCTATGACACTCAGTTTATCGAAAACAAAAAGGATGAAATTTTTTCTCAGGAAGCGCCTTAATGAGCAATGGCTGCCGAATCGACTTGTCCTATGTCAATTTGCGCACATCTTGTGCGCAAATTGCTGTATTGCGATGAGCAAACATTTCTGCCATCCTGTCCGGTAGGTGTGAAAAGAAGCTCTCTTGAGGAGTTAGGTTTCGTTGTTTTCTGGCATCCTATGGACATAATTTCCGATGTCTTTTTCAACAGCCTTAGGATCTTCTCTAAGACGTTTAACAAAATCTTCGGCAAACGGATCTGTTGTGATGTCTTCGATTCCTTTTTCTATACCATCAAAGATTCGAATGGCAGCATTAGCGGGCGATTCTTTTTCCATGTCGATTCCATCGGCCATATCTGTATCAATAGGTCCGGGATATATTCCAAAAACCGAGATGGCATGAGGTGCTAATTCAGCTCGTACACACTGCGTTAACACGTGCGCAGCTGACTTTGAGGCTGAGTATGTGGCGCATAAAGGCAAAGGGGATAGTCCTCCAATAGAGACAACATTTGCTATAGCTCCATTCTGGTTATGGATGAGATGTTTATAAAATGCACGAATCAGATTAAGCGGCCCGAAGTAATTAACTTCAAGTTCTTGTCTTGCCACTTCCTCGCTGTAATTGAAGCAAAAGCCGGAATATCCCGATGATCCAGAGTTGTTTATCAGAATTTGGGTGTCAGTGGCTTCCTGTGCTACCTGGTTAATTTGATCCTTATCCGTTACATCTAAACTAAGCGGGACAATGATTCCATGGTACGAGGACGCTAGACCGTCTAGCTGCGAAATATTTCTTGCCGTAGCGTAAACCTTTTTGGCGCCACGTTTAATAGCTTCTTCGACCAAGGCGCGTCCAATACCTCTTTCACGGTTAGCGCCCGTTATGAAGACAACAGAGTCTTTTATCACCACATTTGTCATGCATTCCTCTATACTTACTTTTTTTTCTCCAATTATGTCGATTTTCACGGATCTATTCAAGGTGTTTTTGTGAATTTCAACACAGAAACATTTGATTTTCTCCTTTGAACAAGTTACCATGTAATGGTTTTGTGTTGAAGAACACGAAAATAATTTGAAAGAAAGGACTGGTAACGCCAGATGACTGCTGTCTATACGATAATCGCTGTTTTTGCTGGTTTGATTGTTACTGCCCTCCTATGGAGGCTGTTGTCGAATAGACAGTCAATTCCATGCCCTGCTTGGCTGGGATGGATGGTTGAAATGGATAACCCATTTACAAAAGTCAGTCACGCCACCATCATCATCAAAGATAGCGGTATAGCAGAGGGAATGGTTGTGCTTGATGCCGGTTGTGGTCCAGGAAGAGTGACCATTCCCACAGCGCAAAAAGTTGGTGTGCATGGCCAGGTGGTTGCAATGGATATCCAATCAGCAATGCTGACGAAAGTTAAGGAAAAGACGCGGCGCGCGAATTTATCCAATGTTGAATACCTCGAAGCTGGGCTTGGTGATGGGAAATTAAAGCACAATCATTTTGATCGAGTGCTTCTTGTAACAGTTTTAGGAGAAATTCCCGACCAAGAGAGTGCTTTGAAAGAAATCCATTCATCTCTCAAGCCAGCCGGACTGTTGGCCGTTACGGAAATCATTTTTGACCCGCACTTTCAGCGACGGGGCTCTCTGCTTGAAGTTGCCGAAGCAGTAGGATTCCGAGAGCGCAAGCGCTATGGCGGTCGCTTTGCATACACAATGGTTTTAGAAAAAAATAGAAAGAAAAATAGAGAGGACGCATAAGCATGAGACGATTAGGACTAGCAATAACGAGAGTTCTTTTTCTCGTTGTGACCCTTGTCACGATAACCAATGTTGAAGCCGTTTGCTTTAATCCACCTGTCGCTCTCGCGCCCGATCAAATTGAAAAGGTCCGAGCTGCTGGTCATCTGGACATGTCATGGAGTTTTGGTGAAAAGAGCGAAAGTCACTTTCGATTTGTGACTAGCGAGAATGAAGTGTATCTTGAATTGTTTCTTGTAGGTAAGGCGTTGTCTTTGGTCACAGAGGAGACTCTAGGTGTTCTGAAAAACGGCTCCACTGAGTGCGGTGAAGTGTACTCCTACTTCAGCTATGTGTTGAAAAACGATGATCGAGAATTCTTAGACGTACCGCTTCGCTCCAAAGTACATGGTTCACCGGATAGCTCCTCGTATCTCGTGCACGAACGACGAATACTTAGCGAAGAGCCAATTGAAGTTGACAAAGATTTTTTGCAGCACTTTCTGTTGAGTGGCCGTGTTGCCATTTATACGGGTGCAGGAATTTCAGCTGCCGCGGGTGTACCAACGATGGGGCAGCTCAATGACTTGTTCGGCTTCGAGGAAGGCGAGGAATTTTTAAAGTCCTTGGAGAAAATTATTCAAACTCCACTAGCGACCGCTAAAAGCGCACGCCTGTTTCACAATGCTTGCTTTTCGAGTAACGATACTGCGGCTCATCAGGCTATCGCGATTTTATCAAAGACGTATGAAATTTCGGTCATTACCGAGAATCTTGACTGTTTGCATGAGGTGTCAGGAATTCAACCATATCGTATCAATGCGGATGAAATAAGACAGGAGGTTTCCCGCGAAGACGCCCGTGCCATTGATTTGATCGTCTGTATAGGTCTAAGTCATGATGATAGAGGATTTTTAGGTTGGTACAAGCACATGAATCTAAAGGGAAGAATTCTTGCCGTGGACATAGGTCAACCAAGCTATTTGGGCGCTGAAGATTTCATTCTGCACGCAGATCTACAAAAGGTTCTACCATCTTTGCTGGTAGAGGATGTTTCAAAATGACTAAGCATGTCAAAAAAAGAGCCTGTTTCTCCTCGCTGATTTTTACGCGCTCTCTCAGGGAGTCTTGCTTGCGGAAAAACTCTTTCTTGCAATGTGTGCAGCGGAGAGGCTAAATCAACTTTCCTTTTCTACCCCACGAGCGATGAGCAATATTTCCTTGCTCCCTCTGGTTGGAATATCTGCATTGAGAAGCTTGGGATCACATTCGATGTTGTTAGCCATGCTACAGCTTTTAGTCTTGTAACAATGCGATTGTCCTTGGTCTTTATGCCCAGGAGGGGCTGCGTTTCTCTAGGAAGGCGCTGATGCCTTCCTTTGCTTCTTCGGAGCCGCGTGCTTTGAGGTGGTACTCCATGGCGGCGTCGAGATCATCTGGGACGCTGCGATGCCAGAGTCCGTCGAGGAACTTCTTTGTGGCTCCTGTGGCTCCGGGTGCTCCTTTGAGTGCGGAGCGGGCGAGCTCCATGGCGGTGGAAAGGGTGTTCTCTTGGGTCACCACGCGGCTTACGAGTCCCATTTCTTTTGCGCGCCTTGCGTCGATGAGTTCGGGAAGGAGAAGAAGCTCACGCGCATGGCGCTCACAAATCTGGCGCCGTAGGAAGGTCATGACGAGTCCGGCGACGAGACCGCGAGCTGTCTCTGGGTAGCCGATTTTAGTCCCTTCGGAGGCAACGACGAGGTCGCAAACGGACATGAGTCCGGCTCCACCTGCGATGGCGCCGCCGTGGACGGCGGCGATGGTGACCAGTGGCGAGAGGTAGATTTCTTCTAGGGTGTTGCGGACGAGTTCAGCTGACTCGTGGTTCCCTTCGAGAGTCTCCTGCAGGTCGAGTCCCGCGCAGAAAACGGGTCCCTCCCCACGAAGTATGATCACCCGGTATCGCGGATCGCGATGGATTCCTTGGAGCGCCGTGCAGAGTTCCCGCATGAGGTCACGTGAGAGCGCATTGCGTTTATCGGGTCTGTTGAGGACAACCTGAACGATTCCTTCCTCAGCCGCTTCTAGTTTGATGAATTTCATGTTTGAATGACTCCCGTGTGAAATGTCTGCTGCTTCCAGTCCCTTCGCTCTACGAGCTCCAGCATATTCGTCACGATTTCTCGCGTCTTATGCGGTTCAATGATCGCATCGATCCAGCCACGGGCCGCTCCATAGCGGATATCGCACGTGTGCTCGTAGCGCTCCTTGATCTTCTTTTGTAGCTCTTCTAATTCACCGTTTTCGAATTTCGTGCCTGCACGTTCAGCGGCTTTCTTTTGTACCGTGAATAGCGTGTTGGCGGCCTGAGCGGCACCCATGACGGCGTACTGCGCGTTGGGCCAGGCGACGATAAACGTTGGATCATATCCCTTGCCACAGAGTGCGTAATTTCCGGCGCCGAAGGAATTTCCTACCACCACCGTAATTTTGGGGACGATGCTATTGCTGATGGCATTTACCAGTTTTGCACCGGAACGGATGATGCCTGCTTGTTCGGAATCGCGTCCCACCATGAATCCAACAACATCCTGCAGGAAGAGCAACGGCACCTTCATCTGATTGCAATCGAGCACGAATCTAGCGGCCTTATCGGACGCTTCTGCGTAGATCACGCCACCGATTTCGATGGCGCCTTTCTTTCCCTGCACAGGTTTTCTCTGATTGGCAATGATCCCAACGGGGTGGCCATTAATTTTGGCAAAGCTGCAGATTAGGGTCTTTCCATAGCCAGCCTTGAACTCCTGAACGCTTTCCTTGTCGACGATGCAATCGATGAGGTCGCGCATCTCATAGGGTTCTTTGCCGTCGACGGATACGAGAGAATAGACGTCCGTTTCAGGTCGAGCCGGGGCGAATCCGTTGGGCTCCTTCGGAGCATCCTTTGGAAGGAAATCGACAAGAGAGCGGAGCCTCTTCAGGCAGCTTGGGTCATCAGGCTCGCGGAAGTCCACGGTGCCTGATACCTCCTCGTGCATGGTAGCACCGCCCAGCTCTTCAGTTTCCACTTCCTGACCAATTGCCGCTTTTACGAGTGCAGGTCCAGCGAGATAGAGTCCGCTCCCTTCCGTCATCAGCAGCTTGTCGCACAGCACTGGAAGATAGCTGCCGCCGGCAATGCAGTTTCCCATGACCGCAGCGAATTGTGGAATCCCCTGAGCTGAGAGGACGCTATTGTTGCGGAAGATTCTGCCAAAGTCGTCTTCGTCGGGGAAAATCTCATCCTGCAGCGGGAGGAAAACGCCAGCGGAGTCGACGAGATACAAGATCGGAAGTTTGCATGCGTAGGCGATACGTTGAGCACGCAGCATCTTTTTGCAGCTTTGCGGAAAAAAAGCGCCTGCTTTCACTGTCGCGTCATTGGCAATGATAAGGGTCCAGCGCCCCTCCACTTTTCCAACACCGGCAACAACCCCTGCAGCCGGAACCGATCCCCACTCCTCATACATTTCGTATGCCGCCCAAAGTCCAAGCTCAAGCCACGGCGATTGCTTATCGAGCAGATGCTCGATGCGCTCACGCACCAAAAGGCGTCCGTGACGGTGCTGTCGCTCCGCTCCTTTCTTGCTTGGCGTCCGAAGTGCCTCCTCTGCCTTGAGATGGGTCTTCGTTAGCTCTTCTAATTTCGACTTCGATTTTGCTGTGGTCACCACGTTACAACCTCTTTACCTGTAAAAAAAGCGTATAAAGGGTATCCACTTTTTTCTGTACTCCTTTCCTTGAGTTGGGGTACAACGCGAATGAAGAACCCGTAGGAGCAGCAAGATGGACGAGAAGCAAATGAAAATGGCGGAGGAGCTTCTCTTCTCGGGAAAACAGAAACCTAGCTTTGCAAAAGGACTCTATTTCGGCGATTTCGACGCCGCCAAGGTATTTCCCTATCCGCGTGTGAGCGAGGAAGAATCGCAGCGCGTGGAGCATTTTTCTACGGAGCTCGAGCACTACATGGACGAGCACCTCAATCCTGACGAGATCGACCGCAAGGCGGAGATTCCTGACAAAGTCATTAAGGGCTTAGGAAAGCTAGGCCTTCTCGGAATGACCATTCCAAAGGAGAACGGAGGCAAGGGCTTTTCACAATACGGCTATTGCAAGGCAATGGAGCTCGTCGCCCGCCGCTGCGGCTCAACCGCCCTATTTGTGAACGCCCATCAGTCCGTTGGACTCAAAGCCCTCTTGATCTACGGCACAGAAGCACAGCGTCAGGACTACCTGCCGAAGCTTGCTAACGGCGAGCAAGTCGCCGCCTTTTCTCTGACCGAACCCAACGCGGGATCCGATGCAGCCGGGGTGCAAACGAAGGCCGTGTTTGATCCAAAGAAGAACGTCTATCGTATCAATGGGCGTAAGCAATGGACCACTAACGGCTCCATTGCCAGCGTAATCACTCTCATGGCACAGACTGAAGTTGAGAATCCAGAAGGGGGAGTGCAGGAGAAAATCACCGCGTTCCTCATCACCCCCGATATGAAAGGTTTTTCCGTACGTGATGCCGCCCTCGAAAAAGTGGGGATGCGCGGATCCAAAACAGCGAATCTCGATTTCGACAATGTCGAGGTGCCAGCAGAAAATATTCTAGGTAAAAAGGGGCGTGGCCTCAACATTGCTCTCGATGTGTTGAATTACGGTCGTACCACCTTCGGAGCTACATGTACAGGCTCATCAAAGGAGTGTCTCGAGCGCGCTCTTGAGCACGCCAAAAATCGACATCAGTTCAAGCGGTCCTTAGCGACCTTTCCTTTGGTGAAGGAGAAGATTGCACGTATGTCAGCTCTTGTCTACGCCATGGATGCCACGACGTATCTCACCGCGGGTCTGATCGATAAGGGGCAGTCCGATGTGATGATTGAGTCGGCTATCCTAAAAGTTTTTGCTTCAGAGGCGCAGTGGGAGGTTCTATTTGATTCCATGCAGCTATTGGGTGGGCGCTCTTTCTTTACGGATCAGCCGTTCGAGCGGATGATGCGTGATTCACGCCTCAATACGATCGGCGAAGGCTCTAACGACGTGCTGCGTGCCTTCAT